>JAZSMX010000119.1:0-12434 GCA_045536125.1 Eubacteriales bacterium
TGACCGAAACTTTACCTACGGGTTCGTGCGAACAGGGCGAAACCGTTTAATGGGGGTTCGCTAAAATTTTTAACCTTAGCGAACCTTATACTTGACAAACTCCGAGAAGTCGCCTCCCGTACTTTTGAGCATATGTCCAAGTCCCACGCATCCGCAGTCCATCGGTCGCTTCGCAACCGTGACCCGCACGCCCGTGCGCTCATGCACCGCTTCCTGCATCCCCGGGATCAACGAGCTTCCTCCCACCATCATGATGCCATAGTCGAAAATGTCTGCCGATAGCTCCGGCGGCGTTTCCTCTAACGTGGTCTTGATCATCGAAATGATCTCCGAGATCGGCTCCTTCATGGCCTCGTAGATCTCCCTCGACGAAATCTCCGCCGTTACCGCCAGCCTCGTCGTCAGGCTTCTTCCGCATACCTGCATCGTGCCTCTGTCAATATTCGGTAACGCCGTTCCGATCCTCTTTTTGAGCATCTCTGCCGAGATCTCTCCAATGAGGATGTTTCTCGTTTGCTTTAAGTAGTTCACGATCGCTAGATCCAGTTCGTCTCCCGCGATGCGGAGCGAGTTAGATTGCACGATGCCGCCCAGACTGATCACCGCCGATTCGGAAACGCCGCCTCCCAGATCCACCAGCATCGCACCCCTTGCCTTGGATACGCGAATGCCTGCTCCCACCGCCGCCGCGATGGGCTCGTCGATCAGTCCCACGTTCTTCGCTCCCGCCTCAAAGGTCGCGTCCTCAACGGCACGACGCTCAACGCCCGTCACTCCGTAGGGAATGCAGACGAGTGCCACGGGACGGGAAAACATGGAGGTCATGTCCATGCGTCGGAAAAAGTCACCGAGCATCAAGGAGGTGGTGCGAAGATCGGTGATGACACCGTCCTTGAGCGGTCGGAGCGCCAGAATGTTGCCGGGCGTCTTCCCCAGCATCCGCTTGGCGGACATGCCCGATGCGATGACCTCCTGCGTCATACGGTCCAGAGCCACGACGGAGGGCGCGCGCAGAACGATGCCCTTGTCCTTGAGATAGATCATTGTGTTGGACGTTCCCAGATCAATCCCGATCTGTCTTGACATATGCGCGCCTCCCTTCTCATACAGCTCCCGACAGATGCCGCCTTCTTATACACAGTTATTATAACATACCGGGAATCATTCTGTCTATAGTTTAGAAAATATTTTCTCCGAAATTTTCGAAATAAAGACGGTGCAATCGATGTACGGGAAGCCCCACCACGTTGAAATAATCGCCGCGGATGCCCACGATATGCGCGGATGCCGCCCCCTGGATGGCATAAGCCCCCGCCTTATCGTAGGGCTTGTGCGTTTGTACGTAGGCTCTCACCGTCTCCTCGTCCATTTCCTCGAACTCCACCTCGGTGACCTCGTGCGCCACGGCGCACACCCCGTCTCCGAGAAGACAGATGCCGCTCACCACGCGGTGCGTGCGCCCCGAATAGAGGCGCAGCATGCGGCACGCGTCCTCCTCGTCACGGGGCTTCCCAAGGATCTCTCCGTCCACCTCGACCACGGTGTCCGAGGAAATGATGACGGTGTCCCGCAGCTCCTTTCCGTGGGAGAGCAGCGCGTCCCGCACCGCCTCCCCCTTGCGGCGCGACAGCTCCTCTACCAATCGGCAGGGATCTCTCTCGTCGCTTTCCTCGTTCGTATCCGCCGTCACCACCTCAAAGCGAACGCCGAGCATCTCCAGGATCTCACGGCGTCTGGGTGACTTGGAAGCCAAAATAAAATGCATGGTATCTCCTTTCACAATAGGGGAATTGCACAAGGGCGGCTCATTCGCATGAAAAAGCCGCCCTTGGAAACCTTGATTATTTTTTCAGAGAAATTGCCTTCTTCGCACTCTCGGCAAGCGCCGCGGGAGTCAGTCCGTACTGCTCAAGAAGCGCGGGAACGGTACCGGAGTGTCCGTAAGTATCCTTCATACCGACGCGCACCACGGGCACGGGGCACTCTTCCCCGATTACCTCTGCCACCGCAGAGCCCAAGCCGCCGATGATGTTGTGCTCCTCTGCCGTCACGATCGCGCCCGTCTCCTGTGCCGCCTTGGCAAGGATCTCACGGTCGATGGGCTTGATGGTGTGAATGTTGATCACCCGCGCATCGATCCCTTCTGCCAGAAGCATTTCACGTGCTTCCAGAGCCACGGAAACCATCAGTCCCGTCGCCACCAAGGTCACGTCCTTACCCTCGGCAAGGCAAACGCCCTTTCCAAGCTCAAAGCGATACTCGGGACGGTCGTTGATGATGGGAAGCGCGAATCTGCCGAAGCGCAGATAGAAGGGGCCCTCGGTCTTGAGCGCGCACTCCACTGCCGCACGTGCTTCCACGGCGTCGGAGGGGTTGACAACGGTCATTCCGGGGATGGTACGCATCAGAGCGATGTCCTCGTTGCACTGGTGCGTCGCACCGTCCTCACCGACGGTGATCCCCGCGTGCGTCGCGCCGATCTTGACGTTGAGGTGAGGATATCCGATGGAGTTGCGGACCTGCTCAAAGGCTCTGCCCGCCGCAAACATTGCGAAGCTGGACGCAAACACGGTCTTTCCCGTGGTCGCGATGCCTGCCGCAACGCTCATCATATTGCCCTCGGCAATTCCGCAATCGAAGAAACGGTCGGGACATGCCTTCTTGAATTTTACGGTCTTGGTCGCCTCCGCAAGGTCTGCGTCGAGAACGACGAAATCATACTGATCGGCAAGCTCGGTCAATGCCGCGCCGTATGCCTCTCTGGTTGCAAGCTTTTCTGCCATGATCTGTTCCTCCTTTATGCCTCAAGCTCGGCAAGCGCTGCTGCGCACTGCTCGTCGTTGGGCGCAGCTCCGTGCCAGTTGACCTTGTTCTCCATGAAGGAAACGCCCTTGCCCTTGACGGTCTTCGCAACGATGGCGGTGGGCTTTCCCTTGACGGTCTTCGCCTCGGCAAGTGCCGCTGCGATCGCATCGAAATCGTGACCGTCCACAGAGATTACGTGGAAGCCGAATGCCTCCAGCTTACGGTCGTGAGGGGTGGGATTCATGACCTCGGCGATCGGTCCGTCGATCTGAAGTCCGTTCCAGTCCACGATCACGCAAAGATTGTCAAGCTTGTAGTGAGCGGCGAACATGCACGCCTCCCAAACCTGTCCCTCCTCGCTCTCGCCGTCACCGACGATCGTGTAAACGCGGTAATCCTTACCGTCGATCTTTCCCGCCAGTGCCATGCCCGCCGCGGAGCTGATGCCAAGGCCCAAGGAGCCCGAGGACATGTCCACACCGGGGGTGAGCGTCATATCGGGGTGTCCCTGAAGACGCGAGCCGATCTTACGGAGCGTGGTCAGCTCCTCCACGGGGAAATACCCTCTGTTTGCCAAGGTCGCATAGAGCGCGGGCGCACAGTGTCCCTTGGAGAGCACAAAGCGGTCTCTGTCGGGAGCCGTGGGATTTTGGGGATCGATGTTCATTTCTTCAAAGTACAGGTATGCCATCAGATCGGCAATGGAAAGCGAGCCACCGGGATGTCCCGATTTTGCCGCATGCGTGCCCTTGATGATGCCGATGCGGATGTTCTTCGCCGCTTCCTTGAGTGCCGCGAGTTTCTTTTCTTCCATTTCATCCTCCTATAACGGTCAAAATTTTACGTCATTTTTCATTATACATGATTTTATTTGAAATGTCAAGGCAAAGTGCAAAAAAACCGTGAAAGATGCAAAAGAGGCAAAAGACGCGCTTTTCGGAAATTCCGCCTTGACTTTTCGCCCTCTTTATGATAATATATAAGTTAGAATATTATGTTTTGAGGAGAGCGACGATGGAACAGAAGCGTTTTACCAAAAACGACGCGGGCTTTGTCTGCGCCCACTGCGGAAGGACGGTGGAGCCCCTGGGCTTTACCTCGCGCAACCACTGCCCCTTTTGTCTGTGGTCTCTGCACGTGGACAACCTTCCCGGTGACCGCGCCAACCCCTGTATGGGGGAAATGGAGCCCATCCGTACCGAGCCCGACAACCGTCGCGGATATATCATCGTCCACAAATGCACGCGCTGCGGCGAAATCCGCCGCAACCGCGCCGCGCACGAGGCGAAGGTGCAGCCCGACAGCATTCGCCTTCTCATCCGTCTCACCGCGGGCAAGTAATCACACAAAAAGGAGAACCGATCATGATCTATCTGTTTTTGGCAAACGGCTTTGAAGAGGTGGAGGCACTCTGCCCCTTGGATCTCTTGCGTCGCGCGGGACTCTCCGTTACCACGGTGGGAGTGGGCGGCGACACGGTCACGGGCGCGCACGCCATCACCGTGACGGCAGACATTCCCGACACTCTTTACAGAGATTCCCACCCCGAAATGATCATTCTTCCCGGCGGAATGCCCGGCACAAGGCATCTTGACGCATCCCCCACGGTGGAGAGCGCACTCCGCGCGGCGCGCGCGCACGACGCGTATATCGCCGCGATCTGCGCAGCTCCCATGATCCTTGGAAAGAGAGGCTACTTAGAGGGCAAGCGCGCGACCTGCTTCCCCGGGTTTGAGGAGTATCTTGCGGGCGCAATCCTTCCCACGGACTCGTCCCGCGTGGTAAAGGACGGAAGGATCATCACCGCCGCGGGCATGGGCGTGGCGTTTGAATTCGGTCTTGCGCTGGTAGCGACACTCAAGGGAGAGGAGGCGGCAGCGGCACTCCGCACTGCCGTCCTTGCCGACTGATATGACGAAAAAAGAGCTGCGCTCCAAGCTGCGCGAAAAGCGCTCCTCCATCCCCGAGGAGCAGAAAAAGCAATTTGACAGCGCGATCCTTTCCCACATCCTCCGCACGGAGCTTTTTCAGAAGGCTTCCATGATCCTTCTCTACGTTCCCGTTGAGGGGGAGGTGGCACTCCTGGAGCTGGCGCGCACCGCGCGAAGCATGGGAAAAGCCATCGCCTTTCCGCGCTGTGATACCGAAACCGAAACGATGGAATTTTATACGCTGCTCCCCGAATCACGATTGGTTTCGGGTGCGTACAACATTCCCGAGCCCCCCGCCGACGCACCGCTCGCGATCCCCGATGAGCACACGCTCTGCATCGTTCCCGGGCTTTCCTTTGACCTGTACGGAAACCGCATCGGCTACGGAAAGGGCTACTACGACAAATATTTAGAGAAATTCCCCGGGGTTGCCATGGGGGTTCTTTACGCGTCCACCATGCTCAAGCGCATCCCGACGGACGCACACGACCGTCCCGTGCACTGCCTTGTCACCGAGAACGGAATGATCCTTCCCGAGCGTGACGCCGCCCAACCCCTTCCAAAAAAGAAAAAGTCGAAAAAGGAAAAACAGCCCTCCGCCAAGGACGGGCTTCTTCCCAAGGTCGCTTTACTCCTGCGCCGCGCGGGAGCTTCTCTGCTCTCTCTCATTCGTGACGCGCGCTCCCAAGGAAAGGACGGTGTCAGAGCGCTTCACCTGCCCCAGCTTCTGGTGCTGACCACCTTTCTCATGCTGCTCTTTTCCCGCGCTGTCGAAACGAAATTTCTCGACCGCGGCAATGAATACATCGGTGTGATCCTGTTGCAGATCCTCATCTTTCTGATCCCCGCGCTCCTTTACTGCAAGCTGCGCGGAACGCGCTTCATCGACCGCATCCGCATCTCCCCCATCCGCCCCGCACACCTGCCCTTCACGGCACTCCTGCTTCTTCTGATGATCACGGGCGGCATGCTCACCTCCATCATCACGGGCGGCATTGACTCGCTGACGGGAAAATTCACGCTTTACAACACCTTTACCTCGCGCACGGGCACACCGCTCGACGTTCTGTATTCCATCCTGGCGTATGCCCTTCTGCCCGCAGTCGGAGAGGAATTGATCTACCGCTCCATTCTCTGCACGGAATACGAAAAATACGGTGTCGGCGTTTCGATCTCCGTCTCTGCCCTTTGCTTCGCGATGCTTCATTTTTCCTTCCAGCACTTCTTCACCTATCTCTTTCTCGGCACAGTGCTTGCCGTCGCCATGTACGCGACGCATTCCTTTCTCGCACCGCTCCTGCTCCATCTTTTTTACAACGTGTTTTGTCTCTTCGGACAGCCCTACCTCTCCTCCTTTTACGTCCACGCGGGAAGCAACGAGATCTTCGTGTTCTGTCTCATCGTGCTCTTCCTTCTTTGCGCGGCGCTGACGGTGGGAGAAGCCAGAAAAATTTATCACGTCTACGCCATGGCGAACAGGGATTCCTCCTACACGGTCTCCGTTCCCCTGAAGGAATACCCGAAGCGAGTCCTCTTTGCGCTCTTCACCCCCGTATTCGCGATCTCACTTCTTCTCTTTTTGGTGCTGTCCGTCTATCACCTGTTTTAGAAAGGAACCCCTATGCAAAGCCTTGAACAACGCTATCTCGACGTCAAGCGCCGCTTGTTTGAAAAAGCCTATTCCTCACTCAACGAGCGTCAGCGCGAGGCAGTCTTTACCGTCAACAATCCCCTTTTGGTGCTGGCGGGCGCGGGAAGCGGCAAGACCACCGTGCTGGTGCGCCGCATCGCGTATATCATCCGCTACGGAAACGCCTATTTTTCGGAGTACGTTCCTTACGGCATGACCGAGGAGCGCGTCCGTGAATTGGAGGCGTCCCTCTCGCTCTCCCCCGAGGAGATTGAAGCACATCTTCTTTCCCAATTCTCGGCAAACGCCACCGAGAGCTACCGTATTCTCGCCATCACCTTTACGAACAAGGCGGCAAATGAGATCAAGGAACGGCTTCTCTGCGCCTTCCCCGAGGACGAGAGAACGGCATCCGACATCATGACGGGCACCTTCCATTCGGTGTGCGTCCGCATCCTTCGTCAGCACGGTGAGCGCATGGGATACCGCCGGGGCTTTACCATCTACGACACCGACGACACCAAAAAGGCAATGCTTGCCGCGATGGGACGCTGTAATATCGATGAAAAGCTTCTTCCCGTCAAGGGAGTGATGAGTGCCGTCAGCCGTGCCAAGGACCGTCTTCTCACCCCCGACGATTACCTCCTTGAGGCGGGAAACGATTTCAGACAAAAGCAGATCGCGCGCATCTATGAGGAATACCAGCGTTATCTGCGCGAGTCCAACGCATTGGATTTTGACGATATCATCATGCAGACGGTGCTGCTTCTCAAAAACCACAAGGACGTCAGAGAGGCATACCAGAAGAGATTCAAGTACGTTTGCGTGGACGAGTTCCAGGATACCAACGTCGCGCAGCTCCATCTGACCGTTCTTCTTTCCGACTTCTACCGCAATCTGATGGTGGTGGGAGACGACGATCAAAGCATCTACCGCTTCCGCGGCGCAACCATTGAAAACATTCTGACCTTTGACAAGACCTATCCCGATGCCAAGGTCATTAAGTTGGAGCAGAATTACCGCTCCACGCAAAATATTCTCGATGCCGCGAACGCGGTCATCTCGCACAACCGCGGCAGAAAGGGAAAGACGCTCTGGACCGCCTCGGACAAGGGCGCGAAGATTCAGCAGAAGCTCTGTGACGATCAGAATCTCGAAGCGCGCTATATTGTGGACACCGTCGCACGGGAGGTGGGACGGGGACGCGCCGTCTACCGTGATTTCGCGGTGCTCTACCGCACCAACGCGCAAGCAAACAGCATCGAAAAGGCGTTCGCGAGATCCGCGATCCCCTATCGCGTGCTCGGCGGCACACGCTTTACCGACCGCAAGGAAATCCGCGACGCGGTCGCTTATCTTCAGATCATCAACAATCACGACGATACCACGCGCCTTCTCCGTGTGATCAACGAGCCGCGCCGTCAGATCGGCGCGAAAACCCTGGAGGCGATCGCCTCCATTGCCGAGGAGCAGCAATGCAGTCAGTTCTCGGTCATTGAACGTGCGAGCACCTTCCCCGTGCTTTCGCGCTCTGCCGCAAGCCTTGTGCAGTTTGCCTCGGTGATCAAGGAGCTGTCCGAGCTGTCAAGCCGCGTTTCCATCGACGTCCTCTTTGATGCCATGCTGGATCGCACGGGCTACCGTCAGATGCTGGTCGCGGCGGGCGAGGAGGAACGCGAGCGACTTGAGAACCTTGACGAATTCAAATCGGGCATTCTCGAATACATCAAGGAAAACGAAGCGCCGACCTTGACGGGCTTTCTGGAGGAAACCGCGCTCGTTGCCGACGTGGACCGCTACGATGAAAGCGCGGATGCCGTCGTGCTGATGACCGTTCACAGCGCAAAGGGACTGGAGTTCCCGAACGTATTCCTCCCCGGAATGGAGGACGGACTCTTCCCGGGAATGCAGACCGTCACCGCGGGAGAGAGCGAAATGGAGGAGGAGCGCCGTCTTGCCTACGTCGCCATCACGCGCGCCAAAAAGACGCTCTACATCCTTCACACGAGAAGCCGACTTCTTTTCGGTCAGACCATGTATAACCCCGTCTCCCGTTTCGTCAGCGAGATCCCCTCGGAGCTGATCGAAAAGCTTGACGAGAGCGACGCGGGCGCCGTCCGCGTGACCGGCTACGGACAGGCAAGCACCGCATCTCCTTGGAAAGCCCCCTCCCCGTGGGGCGCGCAACAAAGAGGGAGCACGACGGCAGCCTCTCCCATCACGCAAAGGAAGGTGTACTACTCCGAGCGTGATAACTCCGCACCGACAACGCGCATTCCTTCCTCCCCCCAAAAAAGCCCGATGGATTCCTTCCGCCGTCCCACACCCGCAAAGCAGACCTCCGCACCGAAGGTCACCTTTTCGGCAGGGGACAGAGTGCGCCATATGACCTTCGGAGAAGGTGAGATTCTTTCGGTCAAGCCGATGGGAGCGGACACGCTGTACGAAATCGCCTTTGACCGCGTGGGCACGAAAAAGCTGATGGGCACGTATGCAAAACTCTCGAAGGTATAACGCAATGGAAACTTCAAAGGACACCTCCCACCTTGACGCTCTGCGCTTCCGGGAGCTTTGCCGCGAAGCGATGCTGCAAAGGCACGAGCAGGGGCTTGACGGCATCGGAACGCTGGGAGAGAAGAGAATGCACGTCATTCTCAAAAAATACGTCTGCGCGGACGAAAAATATCACGAGATCCCCGTGAAGGGCACGCGCTACGTCTCGGACATCCGCGTCGGGAACGAAATCTACGAGATTCAGACGGGCAGCTTTGCGCCCATGAAAAAGAAGATCGGATACTATTTAGAGCATACCGACGCGACCGTCACCGTGGTGCATCCCATCACCGCCAAAAAGTGGGTGGCATGGGTAGATCCCTTGACGCGCTCGGTCTCGGAGCGCGTGCGCTCTCCCAAAAAAGAAAAGGAAGCGGCACTTCTGCCGCTTCTCTACCCTCTTCTTCCCTACCTTGACAATCCGCGCCTTCGCTTTCGCCTGCTTTTGATCGAAGCGATGGATTTCCGCATTCTTTCCCAAAGTCAGAAGGATAGAAAAAAGCGTTCCGTCAAGTATGAGCGCATCCCGCTCTCCCTCCTTGACGACCTCTCCTTCTCATCTCCCGACGATTACCGCCGTCTTCTCCCCGAGGAGCTTCCCTCTCCCTTCAAGGTGAAAGACTTGGCAAGGCTTGCGGGCTACCGCGGTGTGGATGCCTATTCCGCCGTCCGCGCGCTTGTAAAGCTGGGACTTGTCAGGGAATGCGGAAACATCGGCAACGCCATGGCGTTTGAGAAAACGGAATCGGATTTTTTGCACGTTGCAGCCCATTGAAAGACGAGATATGACCGCAAAGCACGTCACCGTGCTTCCCTATCAAAAGCTTGAGCCTTAAAAAATACCGAAAACAGTCATAAGAGGCTGCCTCCAAATCAATGAGGCAGCCTCTTATGACTGTTATTTTCAGTTTTCTTCCTCGTCGGAGATCTTCTTAAAATCCTCCTCGTCCACGATGCAGCCGAACTTTTCGCCGCATGCGGGGCAGAGAAGATTTTCGGGATCCAATTCCTGATCAAAGCAGACCGTCTCGCCGCAGGAGGGGCATACGATTTCGTAATACTCGTCATCCTCGCAGAAGCAACCGTCGCAAGCGTCGCAATCGCCGTCGCAATCGAAGTCCAGGTCCTCATCCTCAAGGTCGTCCTCATATTCCTCGTCCTCGAAGTCGAAGTCCTCGTCCTCGCACTCCTCGTCAAGGTAGTCCTCGACCGCCTGAAGATCGTCGTCCAGCTCTTCTACGTACTCGTCAAGGTAATCCAAGCCCTCGTCGATTTCCTCAATGTCCTCCTTGATGGAAGCGATCTCCGAAGCCATATCCGAGCAAAGCTCCAGAAGAGACGCGATGATCTTCCCTTCCTTGCTGTTCTGATCCAAATCAAGCCCTTCTGCCAAGCCCTTGATATATGCTGCTCTTTCAGTCAACGTCATTGTACTTTACCATCCTTTTTTGAAATTGTTTTGAAAAAATGGGGAAAGCCTTGGAAAAAGTCTTCCCCCATGATCCTTTAAAATTATGCTCTGGAAAGATACTCGCCCGTACGGGTGTCGATCTTCAGAACGTCGCCGACGTTGATGAAGAGCGGTACCTTGATCTCCGCGCCCGTCTCAAGCGTTGCGGGCTTGAGGGTGTTGGTTGCGGTGTTGCCCGCAAAGCCGGGATCGGTATCGGTGACCTCAAGCTCCACGAACGTGGGAGGCTCGATGCCGAATACGTTGCCCTTGTAGGAGATGATCTTGCACATCATTTCTTCCTTGACGAAACGGAAGTTGTCATCCACCATGTCGTGAGAAATGAGGGTTTCCTCCCACGTCTCGGTGTCCATGAAGTGATAGAGAGCACCGTCGTCATAGGAGTACTGCATATCCTTTCTCTCGATATACGCATTCTCAAACTTATCGGTGGGGTTGAAGGTCTTTTCAATCACCGCACCGGAAATCACGTTCTTCAGCTTCGTACGAACGAATGCCGCACCCTTACCGGGCTTGACGTGCTGAAACTCGATGACCTGAAGGACGTTGCCCTGACCGTCATCAAAAGTAATTCCGTTCTTAAAATCGCCAGCTACTACCATATTTACCTCCAAGTAAAACAGAAAGTCAAATTTGTGCGACACGCATGTCCGTCACATAGTTATAATATATTATACACCCAACTTTCCCTTTTTGCAATAGCTTTTTCATCTTTTTTTCTTTTTTTTACGCATTTTTTACGTATTTTTTCTGTGTTGCTTTTTCACACAAAATTGAACTTGACTTTTCGCGACCATTCATATATAATGAAAACGAAAAAACACGGGAGCATCCCGTCAAGTAAGGAGATACAGTATGAGCGGACAGTGGTCAAAGGAAAAGGCTTGGAAATGGTACAATTCACACCCCTGGATCAGAGGCTGCAATTTTATGCCCTCGGATTGCGCCAACCGCATTGACATGTGGCAGGAGTACGGATTCCCTCAGCATTTTGAAACGGCGGAGCGCGAGATTGCACTGGCAGAGTCCATCGGCTTCAACTCGGTGCGAATCATTCTTGAGTTCGACGTATGGGAGGCACAGCACGACGGATTCCTTGAGCGTCTTGACAAGTACCTGACCATGTTTTACCGTCACGGCATCACCGCGATGATGGTGCTTGCCAACGATTGCTCCGTTCCGCGCGCCTTCTGGAAGCGCGCAAGCTTCGGAGAGCAGCACTATGACGTCGGCTACCACGGTGGAAGAAAGGTCTCCCCTCACGGTGCTCACGGAGAATTGAGCTACCACCATCTGGACGATCCCGCCATCGCGGAGCGCTACTATGAGTTCGTCCGCGAGATCATCACCCTTTACGCGCACGATGAGCGCGTGCTGATCTGGAACCTCTTCAACGAGCCCGGCAACAACCGCCACGATCTCAGCCTCCCTCATATGGAGAAGTTCTTTGAGATCGCAAGAGAGATCGATCCCGATCAGCCTCTTTGCGCCGACTGTCTCGGTGACTATTATAAGGAGGGCTCGATCATCGGTGAGCGCGCGCTGGAGCTGTCCGACATCATCAGCTTCCACAACTACAACTCCTACGCGGAGAACGTGGAGGTCATCGAAAAGATCAAGGCGCTGGGACGTCCCGCGCTTGACACCGAATGGCTTCACCGCATCTTCCACAACGACGTGGAGAGCATCTATCCCCTTCTCTACCTCGAAAAGATCGGCGCTTACAACTGGGGATTTGTCCTCGGCAAGTACCAGACACACGAGCCCTGGAACGGCATCTGGGAGAGAATGGAAAAGGGAGAAGAGTTTGACGTTACCAAGTGGCAGCACGACCTCTTCCGTCCGAGCTTCCGTCCGTACAATCCCCGTGAGATCGATCTGATCAAGAAGTTCAACCGCATGGCGGATGAACGCTTTGAGAAGGGATTGGATACGATCCTCTTCCACGAATAAAAGCAAACGAAAAGGGGCTCGGCAGATTTAGGCGAGAAGCGTCGAATTCGGGGCGACAGGCGTACAAAGGTACGTCGAGCCCCGAAGTCGG
>JAZSMX010000025.1:0-6588 GCA_045536125.1 Eubacteriales bacterium
AAGCAAAAACCACGGGGGTGTCGACCAAATGCAAAATGCATTTGAGACACCCCCTTTTTTCAGGAAATTTTAAGATAGCTCTCATCGCCAAACACCGAAGGATTGATCATCATCACCACCGCATCATAATTGCCGTCTCGGATATATTCGGCAACGCTTCCCTCTCTGTCGTATCTCGGATCGATCACATCCAAGCGTTCCACTGCCACGGAAAGAAAGGCTTCTACGGGAAGCGCAAAGCTATCCTTGATCAAGAGAACCGAGAGCGCGTTGGAGGCGCTCGGGTTTCGGTGCTTCACCAGCGGATAATCCCCACCGATATAGGAAACGTAAGGGTTTTCCCCGAAATAATCGGAAGCATCCAGATATTCCCGTCGAAGCACCGTATCTTCAAATCGACCTTGCCGTGTCACCCCGTGCAAGGGAATCTCCAGCGTCATCTCCGTGTCGAATTTCGGGGTGTAGACGATCAGATCGTCAATCCCTCCGAAGACACGCCCCACACGCTTTCCGTGGCTCCCCAGGAACCAATCGGGATAGACCTTTCGTTCCCAGAGTGCCTCATCCAACGTGCTTTGATCCATCGGCACAGGGGAAGCTCCCGAAAGCTCGGAAAGAAGCATTTTCGAAGCGAGGAACGCGCCGTCCGTGTTCCAATGGTGATCCGTTCGGTAAAAATACCGTTCCACACTCGCCCGATCCCGTGTCAGCCTATCTCTCAGATCCAGTACCCTTGTTCGTTGCTCCTTCAAGCCCAAAAGCAGCGCGTCGGCATTCTCGCGTCCGAAGTGTACCTGCCCCGACGTCATCAATGTCCCCCCATTGTCCATTTTGCAGGGCACTTGGACAAAGAGAAAGAAATTCCCTTTCTCTTCGGTCTCCTGCTTCAATTTTACGATCGCGCGCTCCAAGGGTGCGGTATCAAGACGTGGGAGCGCTTCATGATCCAGCATTCCGTTCTGAAGCACCGAAACTCCGTGATAGGCGCGCCGCCCCAACAGCCTTGCGTATGCCCCTCCCAGCTCCACAAAAAAATGCTTTCCAAAGACACCTTCGGTCAATGCTCCGCGCACCTCTCTGACCGTCCGAGAAAGCTCCTTCGTTCCCACGGTCGCGGCAGCCTCTCCCACAAGCGGCAGATTCTTCACACCTCCAAGCACAAGGCAAAGCAATATCAAAAGAGCAAACAAGCGCTTTTTGAAACGTCCCTTTTTGTTCATCACAGCTCCTAAAAATTAAAATAAATAAACGGGTTGTGCGCGTCGATCACCAAGGAGGCAATGCCGACGGCAAAGAGAATCCCCAAAAGGATCATGGATATGCTCTCCCCCACGCGCCCTAAGCGCTGAGAAGCGCATCGGAAGCGCTCCCCCAGCAGTTTCCCGATCGGCATGCTGAAAAGAACACAGCACACGAAGATCACAAAGTATTCGCGCAAATAAAACAGCGCGTCGGACGCGTCCCCCGCGCCACCGAAGAAAAGCATCCTTGACGCATAAAAGAAAGCCTCGGACAATCCCTCGGCGCGGAAAAGCACCCAACCGAACAAAACGGCAAGAAGTGTACCGATGCGAACGATCCCCCCGAGTTTTCGGTTGTTTTCAACCTTTTGAGGAAGTGAAACGCATTTTTCAAAAAAGATCAGAACACCGTAAAACATCCCCCACAAAAGGAAGGTCCAGTTCGCGCCGTGCCAAAGCCCCGTAGCGCCCCATACCAACAAAAGATTCCACGCAAGTCGCCACCTCGATCCGACACGTGAGCCGCCGAGGGGAAAATACAAATAATCCCGAAACCAGCCGCCGAGCGTCATATGCCACCGCCTCCAGAATTCGGTCACGGTTTTCGAAAGATAGGGAAAATCAAAGTTTTCGGGGAAATGAAAGCCGAGCATCCTTCCAAGACCGATCGCCATATCCGAATATCCCGAAAAATCGAAGAAGATCTGAAAGGCATACGCGATCGCACCGAGCCATGCAAACGGAGTGCTCGGTGCTACCGCCGAAAACGCGGCATCCGCAACGGTCGCCATGGGATTGGCAAGCAGCATTTTCTTGACAAAGCCGCGCATGAAGCGAAAAAGTCCCTCCGTCAGCTCCTCCCAACCGATACGGCGCTCCCCAAGCTCGCGCGCAATGTCGCCATACCGCACGATCGGTCCTGCGACAAGCTGCGGGAAAAGCGAAATATAGAGCGTCATGGAAACAGGATTCTTCTGCACCCGCTCTCCACGGTACACGTCAATCACGTAGCTCATTGCCTGGAAGGTAAAAAACGAAATTCCAATGGGCAGCACGATGCTTGTCACGGGAATTTGAGAAAACCCCTGATGAAGCATCCCCGTCACAAAATTCGCATACTTAAAAACGAAGAGCAAGCCAAGATTTAAAAGAACGGCAAGCGCCAGACAAAGCTGTTTGCCCCGTTTGCCTTCCAAGAAAGGAATCAGAAGCGAGAGAACGTAATTCATTCCAACCGACGCCAGCATCACCCACAAAAAGGCAGGTTCTCCCCATGCGTAAAAGAAAAGGCTCGCCGCGCAAAGGAAGATGTTTCGAACCCCTTTGGGAAGAATCAGATGCAAAAGAAGGACAGCGGGCATAAAGAAAAGCAAAAATTCAAGGCTTGTAAAAAGCATACGCATCCTCCTTTTTTGATCAAGGACAGTATGCCACGAAATTCGCATTCTTAGCCATCAAGGGCTCAAACTCACGAATCCCGTTTGATGACACAACAAAGCACCTCGGATCGCAAAATCCGAGGTGCTTTGTTGTTATAAAGATATTTCATCAAGCCTTCTTTTTGTTGGTCAAAGTCTTGATCACGAGCAGGGTTGCCACCGTCAGCACAACACCGATGGGAAGGCAGATGAGCGCGTTCTGGACAAATCCCGCAATGATAAACATGACAAAGGAGATTGCCGCCACGGTGATCGCATACGGCATCTGCGTGGAGACGTGATTGAGGTGATCGCACTGCGCCCCCGCGGAGGACATGATGGTCGTATCCGAAATGGGAGAGCAATGGTCGCCGCAAACCGCACCCGCAAGACATGCGGACATGCTGATAATGAGGATGGGATCACCGGGATCAAACATGTAATAAACAATCGGAATGAGGATTCCGAAGGTACCCCAGGAGGTACCCGTCGCAAAGGCAAGAACCCCTGCGACAATGAAAATGATCGCGGGTAGGAAGTAGCTCAATTCTGCCGCCGCACTGTTCATCAGGTCTGCCACAAAGTACTTAGCCCCCAAGAGAGAGGTCATATTCTTGAGCGCGGTTGCAAAGGTAAGAATGAGGATCGCGGGAACCATCGCGATAAAGCCCGTAGGAATACAGCTCATAATTTCCTTGAGCTTCATAGACTTGCGGATTGCGAAATAGATCATGGAAACAACCAGCGTGATCAATCCGCCCCAAGGAAGCGCCACGGTCGCGTCGGTGTTGGAAAAGGCGGTAATGAAATCCTCGCCCGCAAGAATGCCACCGTTGTAAACCAAAGCAAATACGCATACGGGAATGAGCACCAGAATCGGGAACAAAAGATCGAAGACAATCCCCTTTTCATTGACCACCTCTTCATCGGCACTCATACGCTCGCCCGAGGTGTAGAGATCACCGTTATTCTGCGCGTTGAACTCATGGATTCTCATAGAGCCGTAGTCAAAGCCGAGGAATCCAAGGACGACGATGAAGACCAGCGTCAAGAGCGAATAGAAGTTGAAGGGAATCGCAGCGATGAAGAGTCCAAGTCCGTTTCCGTCCTCTGCGTACTGAGCAACCGCCGCCGCCCAGGAGGAGATCGGAGCGATCATACAAATGGGTGCTGCCGTTGCGTCGATCAAATATGCGAGCTTTGCACGGGAAATCTTGTTCGCATCGGTCACGGGACGCATCACAGATCCGACGGTCAGACAGTTGAAATAGTCGTCAATGAAGATCAGAATACCGAGAACAAAGGTCGCCAAAATCGCGCCCACACGGCTCTTGATGTGCGTTTGTGCCCATCTTCCGAAGGCGGCAGATCCGCCCGCACGGTTGATCATTGCGACCAGAATTCCCAATTCCACAAGGAAAATAAAGATTCCCGCCGTTCCGGACACCGCCGAGATCAAGCCGTCGTTGAGCAAAGCGTCAATCGACTCAATGGGCTTGAAGTTCGTGTAAAGAAGCGCACCCGAAAGGATACCGATGAAGAGAGAGCTGTAAACCTCCTTCGTGATCAGAGCAAGTCCGATCGCGATCAGAGGAGGCAGGAGCGACCAGAGGTTTCCTCTGACAACACCGGGCGTGTCATCTCCCGCGCACACCTCACACGGAACGGTATAGGCGTACTCCTGATTCGTCTTGTGCATGTTCCCCTCCGAACAGAAGGAACAGTCCACAAGTGCCCCTTCGGGATCTTTCGACGGCTTGGCATCGGTCAAGTCTCCCAGGTGGTACTCGCACGCATAGGCTTTCTCCGTAAAATAACCCTTGCCCTGGCAATTGATACAGAACGACTCTTCCATGGCAGCACCGCTCATGCCGACCGCAATCAGCACCGCAATAATGAGTACGCTCGCAACCGCCAAAACAATTTTTCTTGTGTTTGACATAAAAACTTCCTTTCTTTTCTCACGTATTCATTCCGAAAAAAGAAAAGCGCGGCGAAAGCCACGCAATAAAAACGACAAACGCCGTTCTTTGCCGATAGCTCTCCACATACGTGACAGTGAATACGGTATTTCCGCATTCCCCAGCAAGCACCGACGGAAAAATCGGGTTGCTTCGGCAAAGACTCCTTTTGTGCGTTCCCTTTTCCGAGACTCCACTCGCACGACTCATAGCCTTCGCGCCTCTATCTTTTCGATATGAATTTGTGTTTTTTGACAAAATCAGTATATCATGAAGGCATAGAAATGTCAAGAGAAATCCTTACATTTCGCTAAACAACTTTTTAACAATAAAGAGCTTGGATCAGTTCTGCTTTTGCACACTCTTATATTCGTCATAATAACGGTAATAAGGGCAAGAACGGTGATCACCCGAGAGGAATCGAACCATCTCGTCCTCATCCAGATTCATGGTGCAAACGTAAGAATCCCAATCCTCGTCATAATCGTAAAAAACGCAGTCCTCGCAATTTCCCACCTGCTTCTTTTGATCAGCCATGCGATTCATCTCCCTTCTTGGAAAGCACTTCCCGACGCCACTGCCCCGGGCTGACACCCTCTTCTCTTTTGAATATTTTTGAAAAATTACACACGTCCTCGTATCCCGAAAGCTGTGCCGCCTCAAGCACCGATGCACCGCGCAAAAGCTGCCGTTTGGCTGCCTCTATGCGAACGCTGATCAAGTAATCCTGAATACTCTCTCCTGTTTTTTCTTTAAACAGGCGCGACAGATACCGTCTGTCAAGATTTATCCGATCCGCAATCTCTTCCACGCGTAAGGGCTCCATGTAGCGTGTGTCGATCATGTTTTTTACCTTGCGAACGTAATGATTACGAGGCTTTTCCGTGGCAAACAGCTCCGCATACAGAGAAAACAAAACGGAGGCAACGCGGTATTCGCTCACCCCGTCATTCTCACAGGCAGAAAGCATCTGTTCCCCCCAGTTTCTTTCAAATGGGAAAACAGGAGGCAGGGTTTTGAATTTTTCGGAAAGCGCTCCGTCAAAGCCGATCCACGTATAGCTCCACGGATCTTCCCGTGACGCCTCGTAAAAGGTGATTTCACCGGGAAGGATCAAAAAAGCTTCCCCCGCGCGGACGGTATATTTCTCCCCATCCTTGTGAAATGTTCCGCTACCGAAGCGGACAAAATGGATCAGAGTATATTCCCTCATGGCAGGACCGTAGCTGTGTCCCCTGTCACAATCCTCCTCTCCGACGTTGAGCGGATTGAGATCCTTGAAATTACGGTTGATCAATACAAGATCGCGCATTTTGTCACCTCCCCCATCATTTAGTTACATTATACCATATTTACGTTACCTAATGCAATAGGAAAAATCAAAAATAAAAGGTATAATATGTACGTAAACCAACAAAATACAAAAAAGAAAGAAGGTATCTCTCATGAAGGTTACTTTTATGGGTGCGGGAAGCACCGTCTTCTCTAAAAACGTACTCGGCGACACCATGATGTGTGATTGCTTCCACGATGTGGAAATCGCACTTTACGACATTGACAAGGATCGTCTCGAGGAATCCTATCTGATGATCTGTGCCATGAACGAAACGGTGAACGAAGGTCGCGCCAAGGTCTATAAGTATCTCGGTGTCGAAGAACGTAAAAACGCACTTCGCGGTGCTGATTTCGTAGTCAATGCCATTCAGGTCGGTCTTTACGATCCCTGCACCATCATCGACTTTGAAATTCCGAAAAAATACGGTCTGAGACAAACCATCGCGGATACGCTCGGCATCGGCGGTATCTTCCGCGCCATGCGTACCATTCACGTGATGAAGGATTTTGCCGCTGATATTGAGGAGGTCTGCCCCGATGCATGGTTCTTGAATTACACAAATCCCATGGCTATGCTTACAGGCTATATGCTCCGTTATACAGGCGTTAAAACAAGTCGGAGGCCAAGCGGTC
>JAZSMX010000081.1:0-5016 GCA_045536125.1 Eubacteriales bacterium
TGCTCGTCACACACTCGGGAATCGTGATGCTCGTAAGACTCGTGCATCCGGAGAACGCAGAATAGCCAATGCTCTTGACACTTTCAGGGATCGCGATGGAGGTAAGTCTCTCGCAACCACGGAACGCATAATCGCCGATGCTCGTCACACACTCTGGAATCGTGATGGAAGAGAGGCTCGCGCAACCATCGAACGCAGAAACGCCGATGCTCGTCACACGCTTGGGAATCGTGATGGAAGAGAGGCTCGTGCAACCTCTGAACGCAGAACCGCCGATGCTCGTCACGCTGTCGGGAATCGTGATGGAAGAGAGACTCGCGCAACCTAAGAACGCATAAGAGTCAATGCTCGTCACGCTCTCGGGAATCGTGATGCTCGTAAGACTCGTGCAACCTCTGAACGCAGAACCGCCGATCCTCGTCCCACCCGTAATGGAAACGGTACGGAGGGACGTTGGAATATATCCACTCTGATTACTATAATCCGATGCACCAAAGATATATCCAAAATACGTTTCCCCGCTTTCGTCCTTTTGCTCGCCCACGAAGGGGAGTGTAATGCTTGATAGGCTTGTGCAACCATAAAATGCAGAAGCACCGATTTCCATCACACTTTCGGGAACCGTTACAGATGTAAGCTTGATGCAACCTCGAAATGCAGAGGGGGCAATCCCTACAACAATGTCCTCGTTGGTCCTTTTAAAAGGGATATAGACATCAGTATCTGTGCAGGTACCGATTCCTATCACCACACAGGTGCCGTCGCCGTTAGATCTATAAAAAAGCCCCTCGCTTCCGTAAGCGGCTTGGCACCATTGACACATTCCGTTTTCGTAATCATGCGAAACAACAGGCATCTCCACTTTGGTAGAGTAATTACACCCCTCGCGCTTGCAAGCCACGTAAGGCTCCCAACCCACACTCTCACACGTCGGTGCCTTTGCCGTGTGGTTCTCTTCGTCATGACCGAGCGGTGCTACGATCTTTTGCTGTACGATGGCATCACAAGAACAAACAAACGCCTCAACCCCCGACGCGGTGCAGGTGGACGGGGTGACCGTTACCCACGTTTCCCCTTGGCAGACGTGTGCGGGCTCGCTCTCATTCTCCGTGGGCTCGCTTTCATCCTCTTCGGGCTCGCTCTCGTCTTCCCCGGGTTCACTCTCCACAGGTTCGTTTTCTTGGCTTGTCGCCGTGCTTTCCGAGGTTTCGGGCGGCGGTGTTTTGTCGTCACCGCAAGAGGTAACAAACAGCGTACAGGCAAGCATTGCCGCCACCAAAAAGAGCCACTGTTGCTTTTTCATACCCAAAAATCTCCTTTTTTGTTCCACGCGTTTTTTGCGCGGTGTTTTTCCGTTCACCTTTTATTGTATCACAAGCTGTCAAAAAATGCAAGAGATACCGTAAAAAAGCCAACTCTTCAAACGATTCGCTCTAAAAATAACCAAAATGTCTAAATATTCGCTCTAAAAAAAGCCAAATGCGAAAAAAATTCGCTCTAAAAAAAACCAAAACGTCGAAATATTCGCTCTAAAAATAACCAAAGCGCGATTGCAGCTTCGGTTATTTCGCGTCTTTTTTCTCCCTCCCCTCTTTTTTTCGTCAAACGATTGACAAGCTTCCCCCTCTTGTGCTATAATATTATGAATGTAATTTTATCACCAACCGAAAGGATGTTTTTTTCTATGAAATGGACGTCACTGAACGACCTTCGCGAGAAATATCTTGCGTTTTTTGAATCCAAGGGGCATCTGCGCCTTCCCTCCTATCCGCTGGTCCCCATCAACGACAAGTCGTTGCTTCTGATCAACTCGGGTATGGCACCCATGAAGAAGTTCTTTACGGGTGAGGAAGAGCCGCCCCGCAACCGTGTCATCACCTGTCAGAAGTGCATCCGCACACCCGACCTTGAGCGCGTGGGACACACCGCCCGTCACGGCACCTTCTTTGAAATGCTCGGAAACTTCTCCTTTGGAGACTACTTTAAGGACGAGGCAATTCCGTGGGCTTGGGAATTTTTGACCGAAACTTTGGAGATTCCTAAGGAGCTTCTCTGGCCCTCCATCTACAAGGAGGATGAGGAGGCATACGAAATCTGGGTGAATAAGATCGGTGTCGATCCCGCACACGTCGTGCGCCTCGGGAAGGCGGACAACGTCAGGGAGCACGGCACAGGTCCTTGCGGCCCTTGCTCCGAGATGTATTTTGACCGCGGCATCAAGTACGGCTGCGGCCCTCCCGACTGTAAGCCGGGATGCGATTGCGACCGCTTCATGGAGATCTGGAACAACGTCTTCTCCCAGTTCAACAACATGGGAGACGGCACCTACACGGAGCTCGCACAGAAGAACATCGACACGGGTATGGGACTTGAGCGCCTGGCTTGCGTCATGCAGGGCGTGGACAACATGTTCGAGGTGGATACCATCCGCCGCGTGCTTGACACCGTTTGCTCCATCGCGGGCAAGGAATACGGCAAGGACAAGAACACCGACATCTCCATCCGCGTTGTGACCGACCATATCCGCAGCGCGACCTTTATGATCTCCGACGGTGTCATTCCCTCCAACGAGGGACGCGGATACGTGCTTCGCCGCATTCTCCGCCGCGCTTGCCGTCACGGAAAGCTTCTCGGCATCAACCGTTCCTTCCTGCCCGAGCTGGGCGTGGTCGCAATCGGTGAATCCGACAAGGCTTACCCCGAGCTGGCAGAAAAGAAGGACTATATTCTGAAGGTCATCGCCATGGAGGAGGAGCGCTTCGATGCCACCATCGATGCAGGTCTTTCCATTCTCTCTTCCCTCGTCGAGGACACCAAAAAGGCTGACAAGAGCACGCTTGCGGGCGAGGACGTCTTCAAGCTGTACGATACCTACGGCTTCCCCATCGATCTGACACGTGAGATCGCAGAGGAAGCGGGACTTTCCATCGACGAAGAAAAGTTCGCTCATCTGATGCAGGAGCAGAAGGTGCGCGCAAGAGAGGCAAGAGCCAACGTCAGCGGTTGGTCGCAGTCCTCCGCGGGACTTCTCTCCGATCTTCCCAAGACCGACTTCACGGGATACACCGAGCTTTCCTCCAAGGGAACGGTTCTTGCCATCCTTGCGGACGAAATGTCGGTGGATGCCATCGGTGAGGGCGAATGCTCTGTGATCCTTGACACCACCCCCTTCTACGGTGAGGGCGGCGGACAGATCGGAGACACGGGTATGCTTTGCACCGAGAGTGCGGAATTGACCGTCATCGATACCAAGAAGTCCGACGGTGTCTACATTCACCTTTGCACCGTCAACGCAGGCACGCTGAAGAAGGGCGACACCGTGACCGGGACGGTCGATGCCGCTCGCCGTGCCGCAATCATGAGAAACCACTCCGCATGCCACCTTCTCCAGAGTGCCCTTCGTCGCGTGCTGGGCTCTCACGTGGAGCAGTCGGGCTCTTACGTTTCCGACACGGTATGCCGCTTCGACTTTACCCATTTTGCCGCAATGACCGCGGAGGAGATCGCACGCGTTGAGGAGATCGTCAACGAAGAGATCCTTGCGGGCGCGGTCGGCTCTATGACCGAGATGCCCATCGACGAAGCCAAGAAGCTGGGAGCGATGGCACTCTTCGGTGAAAAGTACGGAAAGATCGTTCGCGTGGTCCGCATGGGAGATCACTCCGTGGAATTCTGCGGCGGTACGCACGTGGACAATACCGCAAAGATCGGTATGTTCAAGATCCTCTCCGAATCCTCCGTTGCCGCAGGTGTCCGCAGAATTGAGGCTTGCACGGGACTCGGTATTCTCAAGCTCCTTGCGGAAAAGAACGCTCTGATTGCCGAGACCGCCAAGGAAATGAAGGTGCAAAAGCCTTCCGACCTTGCCAAGCGCGCATCCCTGATGCAAAGCGAGATCAGCACGATGAAGAAGGAGATCGAATCCCTCAATGCGCGCATTGCCGCATCGAAGATCGATTCCATCCTCGCCTCCTCCGTTACAGTAGGCGCGGTGCGTCTTATCGCATACGATCTGGGGGATGCCCAGGCAGATGCCGCAAGAACGCTTGCGGATGAGATCAAGGCACGCTTTGACGACGTCGTGGCAGTTCTTGCCGCAACCGATGCAGGAAAGCTCACCTTCCTTGCCATCGCGGGCAAGAATGCGGTTGCCGCAGGCGCTCACGCGGGAAAGCTGGTCGGCGCGGTTGCTGCCGTCACGGGCGGTAAGGGCGGCGGACGTCCCGACAACGCAATGGCGGGCGGCCGTGACGTAGCACTGAAATCCGATGCGCTTGCCGCAGCGGAAGGCATTCTTTCCTCCATGCTCAAATAAAACTTCCCGAAAACGATTGACAAAAATCCGAAACTGTGCTATAATACTGTTGTGTTCACATAACGCGCACACAATTATCACATCAAAAAGGAGATCTATCATGAAAAAGACGATCAGACTGATTGCTCTTTCCCTGGTTCTCGTCATCGCAATGATGGCTCTTGCATCCTGCGGAAAGCCCAATGCAGATCCCGCAAAGGCAAAGGCAGCTCTGGAAGAGGCAGGCTATACCGCGACTCTCATCAACAGCGGCTTTACTCTCACGGGTGCCAGCGCAGTCTACGGTGGCAACGTAAAGGCTGTTGTGACCGGCGTCAAGCTTGCCGACAAGGAAGCTGTTCAGATCATCTACTACAACGATGCAGATTCTGCGAACTCCGCGTTCGAGAACGTGAAGGAGTATGCAGAGAAGCAGAACAATGACGAGGATTCCAAGATCGAGATCAAGAAATCCGGCAACATGATCTGGTTCGGCACCAAGGAAGCCATCAAGGCAGCTGCTTAAATGTAAGCTTCTGTCGGTGAAATCGCGGTGCTTCACCGTCCGTTTCACACTTCTACAAAAAGGGGCTGTCTCAAATCGACGATTTGAGACAGCCCCTCGCGCGAAAAAGGCGACTGTAGGCTTTTTTGCGCCGGGAAATTTGCGGTTTTCGCTTAAAAATACTATAAAATTTGATAGAACGATGGGCGAAAATGAC
>JAZSMX010000157.1:0-3333 GCA_045536125.1 Eubacteriales bacterium
GTCATTTTCGCCCATCGTTCTATCAAATTTTATAGTATTTTTAAGCGAAAACCGCAAATTTCCCGGCGCAAAAAAGCCTACAGTCGCCTTTTTCGCGCGAGGGGCTGTCTCAAATCGTCGATTTGAGACAGCCCCTTTTTGCTCAAGATTAAAATTCGTAGTTGGGAATGACCTTTTCTTCCAGTTCGGAGGATTTGACGATGGAGAGACAAATCTCTATGGATTTTGCACCTTCCAGGGCGCTCATTTTGACAGGGGTATCGTTGAGAATGTGATCTGCGAACACCTCAAATTCGCGAAGCGCGTTGTGATTGTTGATGTCAATCGGAATGATTTCGGGCTGTTCATTGACGCTGATGCCATCCTCTCCGATTTTGAAGAGCTGCATATGATCGGATGTGTTATCACAAATGATGGTGCCGCGTGTTCCGTAGAAGAGACTGCGCATGGTATAGTTTCGTTTGCATCCCGTGGATACGAGAACCTTGCCGACCACTTTGTTCGGAAATTTGAGAAGAGATACGGTGGTGTCGTCATAGGGAACCATCGGGAGCATTTTGTGAACACCGTAGGCAACCACCTCGCAGGGGTCTCCTGCGATCCAGCGGAGCAGATCAACTGCGTGACAGCCTCCACCGACCACTCCGTGACGGAGGGGATCGGTTCTCCAATAATCGGCGGGAGCGGAGCGAAACATTTTTTCATAATCGTGTGCGTATTCCGATTCCACAAAGAACAACTCACCAATCTCCCCGGCATCAATCAGCTCCTTCGCTTTGACAAACGCGGGAGTGAAGCGGCAGATCTGTCCTACCATGCATTTTGCATTCGTTTTTTTGGTAGCATCAATGACCGCTTTCATATCCTCCCGTGTCAGCGACAAGGGCTTCTCACAAAGAACGTTTTTGCCTGCTTCCAAAAATGCGACTGCCATTTCTCGGTGAAGCTGGTCGGGCGTGGCAATGATCACGGCATTAATCCGTTCGTTATTTAATACGTCATGCCAATCAGTGCAACGTACCTCCTGTGGGATGTTGTTTTCATCGCAACGCGTGTTCAGACGTTCAACGTTGATGTCGCACACTGCTGCAATTTCAGCTCCGTAAGCGATGGCGGCTTGCATATGAGATTTCCCGAATCCGAGTCCGATGACACCTACAACTAACTTTTGTTCCATGATAATTCTCCTTTGATTTATGTGAAAAGATGTTCAAAAAACTGTGCGATGGTTGGGGAAAGAGACATAACGACCAGGGATACGCAGAGAGAGATGCATCCGATGACGTTCGTACGTGTCAGTTTTTCCTTGAATACAATGCAGGAGAAAAGGACACTGAGAAGGAAGACACAGGAGTTGTCAAATGTGAAGAGGATCGTTGTGTCCACCATGCCGAGAGTATAAACCACCAGATTCACGGCAGCGGTGATGATGACGGATGCCGAAATGAGGAAGAGGAGAGAACGCTTGGATTGCTTCAACGCTCCCAAGAATTCCTTTTTTTCCTTGAAGAGAAGGAGAAGTGCGGAAATGAGAGCCGCGCCTGCGTAAGTGATGATCAGAAACTCTTCGCGCTCGGGCGAGGAGACCATTCCCGTGGGGGTTGTCAAGCGCTGATGTACGTCGAGAATCGAACCGTAGACTCCGTTTCCGAGTGCCACACCGACACAGGCAAGAAAAAACGTTTTTTTATTCGTATAGATGCTTTCTTCATTTTTATGGCTGATCAAAGAAACAGAGATCAGCACTGCGATGATCGCAAGGATCTTCACCCAATATCCTTCAGTATCTCCAAAGCAGAAGGAAACGGCAGAGGGAATGATGATGCCGCCCGCGATCATAAATACAATGGTGACCGAGTAAGGTCCTGTAGCGGATGCCTTGAGCATTGCAGTGTTGTAAATTACGAGAACCAGAGCATTGACCGCACCGAGGATCAGGGTGGGAGTGGTTGGCTCGAATCGGAAAAGTCCGAGTGCGAAGGTGACGAGAGCCAGAGTAAATCCGCTGACAATGGTAAAAACAGGTGCGGAAAGCTCGCTTCTTCCGGGGTAAGAGGTAGAATAAAAGCGAGTAAGAATCGATTGCGTTGTGCTGACCACAATCATGATGGTAATTAAGAGATAGTTGATAAATTCGGGTGACATAGGTTCCTCCTTTCAGCATTCAAACGGTTATATTATATCAAAGATTTTTTGGGGTTTCAATGATAAATCTGTAAATGATTTTGAAATATCAATAAGCGAATTTAAAAAATAGATGATTAAAATTGAAAAATCGATAAAAGCAAAATAAAAAAATTCGAAATTATTATTGAAATATCCATGCTTTTGTGATATGATAGGAATCGGGATTTTTGAATTTTTCAAAAAAGGAGGGGAAGTCTTGAATATTCCGGAGCTTGAGCGATTACTGTATGACTTTTATCAGATTTCGGAAATGGAGGTTGCGATCCTTGATACCAAGTATCACACCGTGCTTTCCTACCGTGCTCCCGGTAAAAACTTTTGCGGTGCTGTACACAAGCATCCCAAATGCCTTGAGGAGTGCATTCAGTCGGATCGCACACGACTGAATTACGTAGAGGAGAACAAGCGTCTCTTGACCTATATTTGTCCGTTTGGCATTTTTGAAGCGATCGCTCCGATCACGAAGAACGGCGCTGTCATTGCTTATATTTTTCTTGCGATGGCGATCGATGAGAAGGAGGAGTGCAACGAGATTCCCTTGCGGAAGGTGTTAGAGATTGCTCCGTCCGCAGACGTGGAATATTTGCACCAGTGCATCATTGAGATCCCACACTATTCCAGAAAGCGGTTGGAGGCATACTCCGATCTTTTACTCATCTTGGTGGAGTACATTGAAAAATACGATTTGATGTCGGGGGACGAGGACTCCTTGGCGCAGGCGGTCAAGAGGTACGTGGACCAGAACCTGTCTTCCAAAATTACGTTGGCAGATCTGAGCTGGAATTTGCATTGCTCCACGGTAACGCTTACGGAGCACTTCAAAAAAGAATTCGGAATTACCATCATGCAATACGTTACGCAAAAAAGAATGCAGAGGGCAGAGGAGATGCTTGTGGGAAGCGCTGGATCGATCAACGAGATTTCAAGTGCTTGCGGGTTTGCCGACGTGGAATATTTTTCAAGAACGTTTAAGGAAACTCACGGGATTTCTCCCAACCGTTGGAGACGGTTGCAGGGGAAATAGAAAAAGGGGGTGTCTCAAATGCATTTTGCATTTGGTCGACACCCCCGTGGTTTTTGCTTGACGGCTCGACGCCGTCATTTTCGCCCATCGTTCTATCAAATTTTATAGTATTTTTAAGCGAA
>JAZSMX010000108.1:0-23347 GCA_045536125.1 Eubacteriales bacterium
CCTTTGTACGCCTGTCGCCCCGAATTCGACGCTTCTCGCCTAAATCTGCCGAGCCCCTATGGGGGTGTTTCAAATTTCCAATTTGAGACACCCCCGTCGTTTTTGCTTTGCGGCGAAACGTCGCAATTTTCGCCCGTTGATGGATGATATTTTGAGCTTTTTCAAGCGGAAACCGCAAATTCCGAGGCGCGCCAAAGCCGACGGGAGGCTTTTGCGCGCGGGGATTGAGTCAGTGACTCAGCCCTTTTTTATTGCGGAGATTGCTCGTTTTCCTCCTTACTGAGGGAAACAAGGATTCTTTTGCGATCCTCCATGGAAGCGAGAAGCACAAATTGCATGGTCACACTCACAAAAAGCATGAGAACGGCAAACACAATAAACGCCATGTTATAATTCCCGAAGATGTCGTAGCATAGGTTGGCGAACGGTGAACCGAGGGCAAAGCCTGCGGTGCTGGCGGCAGTGAAAAGTCCGAGCACCTTGGTAAAGGATTTGTCTCCGAAAAGCTCAGCGGCAAAAAAGGGAAGCATGACTGTTTCAAGCGGCATTGCGACGGAGGAAACGATGGCGCGAATAAAGGCTATGATCTGACCAAACGTGGAGTTGGAAAGGATGACAAGTCCGCCAAGGGATAGAAAGGTACAAACAAGGCAGATGTTCATGGTTGTTCGGATGCCAATGCGGTCGTACATCACACCGTTCAACAGCTTGCTGCCCATCATGCAAAGACTCCCCACCGTCATGAGTGTGGCGACAAACGCCTTGTCCATGCCGATATCGTACATGTGAGGCGTTGCAATTCCTCCAAGTCCTTGTAGCGACATGCCGGTAAATGTCATACAAACGAGCGCCAGATAAAAATAAGGCTTTTTTACGACGTCTGTATAGTCCATACCGATCCAACCGCCACCGCGCACCTTGCGCTTCTTGTTTTTGGGAAGTATCTGCTTCTCTGCGCCCTTGGGTTGCTCTCGAAAAAAAACAACGATCAGTACAAGGACAATCGCAAGCAAAATCGCCACCAGACGGTAGGAATTGCGGTATCCAAAAGGATTTCCTTCTTCAAAAATGATGGGAGAGAGAATTTGTACGGACACCGCGCCTCCGAGTCCGTTTGCCGCAAGAATCGCACCCGTGATCGTCCCTTTGTGTTGGGTACACCATACGTTGACCACGGTGCTCATCATCGCCGTCCCCGTCCAGGAAAGACCGATTCCAAGCAAAATCCCCGCAAGATAGAACCAATACAAATGCTCTGCATAGGAATTGATCAGAGCAAACGCAATCAGGCAGCCAAAGCCCGCACAGATCAGCTTTTTTGTTCCGAATTTATTCACGAGGGTTCCAAAAAAGATGTTCAGAACCGTAGTTGCGACGTAGCGGAAGGTGTCATTCAGCGAAAACGCGCTTCGCTTGATCTCCAATGCGTCGGTAATGGCGGTAAGATACATGGTGCGTCCGCTGGAGCAAAAACCGAGTGTCACACAAACGCAAAGAAAGCAAAGCCCCACGATCACCCAACTGTAATCGAATTTTTTCTTCAAAATGGAAGTCCCCCTTACCGTGGTTTTTGTAATATTATACCATCGAAGCGTGGGGAAGTAAATAGAACGAATGAAACGATATGGAGTTTTCGAAACAAAAAGATTGAAAAGCTACTGTTTGTGTGATATAATGGGATAAAGAAAAAACAGGAAGGGGAATTGAGATAGATGCTTGAGTACATGGAAGATTTACAAATTGTATCCTCCTTTAAAAATAAAACAAAGCCCTTCGGAAAAATACACGGGAGAAAGACACACGGATTTCTTTTCAAGATCAAAGGGACGACTCAATATTTTTTTGAAGACCGCACGGTGACACTCGAGGAAGGGGAGGTCATTTTTGTGCCGCGCGGTACAATTTATTCCTATGCGAGCACATCAGAGGACGGAAATCTGTATATGTCCATCAATTTTCAAGCGACGATCAAAAATCCCACAGTGAAGGTGTACCCGATGGAATATTTTCACGGTGTCGGTTATCTGACGGAGAATTTTTCAAAGCTTTGGAAATTCGGAACTCCTGCCGATCACTATCAATGCCTGTCTCTTTTTTATGAGCTGCTGGCTTATCTTTCCGAAATAGAGGAGGGGATGGGAGAGAACAAAAGCAAATACAGTGCCATTGAGCCCGCACTGGAATATCTGAAGCAGCATATCTACGATTCCGATTTCAAGCTGGAGAAGCTCCACCGTTTGTGCGGCATATCGGGTACTTACTTTCGAAAGCTTTTTGGGGAACGCTTTCACGTCAGTCCGCAGGAATACGTGGTGCAGGAGCGACTTTCACACGCGAGATCCATTCTTGAGAGCGGAGATTTTGAAAGCATCCGCGAGGTCGCGGAGCAGGTCGGATACCGCGATCCTCTCTATTTCAGCAAAGCATTTCGGCATTTTTACGGATTCCCACCGTCCGCAATTTGCCAATAGACGGCATGCTTCTTATCACATTTTTAATGAAAAATCAATGCTTTTCGACCAAAGCGCCAAAGGCGCAGGAGAAAAGTCACCTTTTCTTTTCGCTCTTATCTCTTCTCCGGAAAAGTCGCGTGAGATAAGTGAAAAGAGAAAAGTGAAGAGTGGAAAGAGAAGAGTACAAAAAGAAAAAGCCGCTTACGCGACTTTTCTTTTTGGTGGAGATGAAGCGTAACTGTCCATTCTCACAAAAAACAGTATATGGATAGCCTTGCCGTCACGGCTGTAAAATCAAGGATGACAAGTAAATCCAATGCGTTTTTTCAATGATTATTTTACATTCGAAAAAACATGGTTTTTATTTTTGTGATTATGGAGGGTGTCGGTCTCTCTGTACCTTGCATTGCTTGAATAACAAAGGGCACCGCAGCGCGGTGCCCTCACTTTTGCAGTACAAAAACACTTACGTGGGGAAATTCGCTGTCCAAAAAGGATTTTAAATTCACCCCAAGCACTTCAATGATATTACTTGAGCTCCTGTTCGAGATTTTCAAAACAAGGAGCTTGAAAAAAATCAATGATCGATACGTCAAGTCCGTCACATATTTTTTTAACGGTCGATATGGTTGCACCGTTATTTCTTCCGCTAACGATATTATTCAGGGTAGATTGTGTGATACCGCACATTGTGGATAGCTTATTTACCGTAATGTTGCGCTCACGGCACAGATCCAATATTCTATGCCTTACGGCTTCGCCAATCGTCACAACCTCACCTCCCCTTCCTCGTGACTCTTTTGCGATAATAATATTGTACCCTTTTTTATCGAAAAAGATTAACTCATTTGGGTTGACTTATCAACTCTTTTGAGTTATAATGTGTATACAAGTGGAAAAAGGTACCGTTTTAAGGTCGCAGTCAAAAAGGAGAATGACAATGGCAAGTAACGTAGGACTAACCAAAGCCAATAGAGCCAAAAAGGACGAATTTTATACACAACTTTCAGATATTGAAGAAGAATTGAAGCATTACAGGAAGCATTTTCAAGGAAAAACTGTGTTGTGTAATTGTGATGATCCTTACGAAAGCAATTTTTTCAAATATTTCGTCTTGAACTTTAATTATCTGGGCTTGAAAAAGCTGATTGCGACTTGCTACGACTCATCTCCGATCATTGGAGAACAGCTTTCTCTGTTTCCGAAGAAACGCCCTTATATGATCCGAATTACCGAGGTAATAGACGAAAACGGTGACGGAGCGATTGATTTATCGGATGTTGAGTATTTGTTAAAGGATAAGAAAAACGTGATCCGTATGCTGAAAGATGGTGATTTTCGTTCCGAGGAATGTATTGTATTGCTCAAAGAAGCGGATATCGTATGCACCAACCCACCCTTTTCCTTGTTCCGTGAGTTTGTAGCACTATTGGAGCAATACCAAAAACAATACTTGATAATAGGTAATGTTAATGCTGTAACATACAAAGAGGTTTTTCCGCTTGTTATGAAAAACAAATTGTGGATGGGATATTCCATTCATAGCGGTGACAGAGAATTTCGCGTTCCCGACGATTATCCCTTGGAAGCGGCGGGGTACAGAATAGACGATCAAGGTCGAAAATACATTCGTGTAAAAGGAGTGCGTTGGTTTACAAATTTAGACTATACAGAAAGACACACCGATCTCGATTTGTGGATGTCTTATTCCCCTGAATTGTATCCACATTATGACAATTATAATGCAATAGAGGTTAGCTTTACTGCGAATATACCCGCAGATTATTATGATGTTATGGGTGTTCCTATTACATTTCTTGATAAGTATAATCCGGATCAATTTGAAATTATTGGAATGGCAAAAAGAGGGGCAGGAGATCCAACTCTCAAAACAAAGAATTATACCAAAGCTGACTATCCGAATTATAGTGATCTTAATGCAACTCCGGTTATTGTGGAGAACGGAAAGCCAAGAAACACCTACCCAAGAATACTCATAAGGAGAAAACATAATGGAAATTAAATTACACGAAATATCTGTTCGTGATGTTTTCGAGGGATACAAGAACAACGAAGAAACGGGACAGGTCGTTGCATTTAGTGGCAAATTAAACGTTCGTCCTGCATACCAAAGAGAATTTGTTTATGATGAAAAAAAGAAGACTGCCGTGATGAATTCCATTCTCCATCAATTTCCCCTCAATGTAATGTATTGGTCGGATAACGGTAACGGTACTTATGAAATGCTTGACGGTCAACAGCGCACGATTTCTGTCTGTGAGTGGTTGGACAACGCATATTCCGTGTTCGCCAATCCCGCCTCACCCTCAACCCCTTATTACGCCCATACCTCGCGGGAACTGACAAACAAGGTTCTTGATTATCGTCTGATGATCTATATCTGCAAGGGCACGGACACGGAAAAACTCGATTGGTTCAAGATCATCAATATTGCGGGCGAAAAACTGACCGATCAGGAGCTGCGGAATGCCATCTACACAGGGGCTTGGCTATCCGACGCAAAGCAGTATTTCAGCAAAAACCAATGCATTGCATATCGTCTCGGAGAACGCTATTTGAGCGGCAGCCCCATTCGTCAGGACTATTTGGAAACTGTGCTCCGATGGATTTGTTCTGCAGAGGGAAAAACGGTAGAAGAATATATGGCAGAGCATCAACACGATACCCACGCAACGCCCTTAAAGCAATATTTCAAGCGCGTAATCGATTGGGTGGAATTGACCTTCCCAACGTACCGCGCAAAGCTGATGAAAGGGCTTGAATGGGGCTTGCTTTACAATGAATATGCTGACAAGGTATATGACCCGAATGCTTTGGAAAATGAAATCAATGCTTTATTAAAGGATGATGACATAACGAAACAAAAAGGCGTGTACGAATATCTTTTGAGCGGAAAGACAAAAGAAAAAGCACTCTCCATTCGGCAATTCACCGAAAACGAGCGCAGAACAATGTATGAGCGGCAGAAAGGCACTTGTCCTATGTGCAAGGCAGATGGAAAGAAAATGCATTGGGAAATTGAGGAAATGCACGCCGATCACAAGATACCTTGGAGCCGCGGTGGACATACAACGCTTGATAATGGACAAATGCTTTGCAAGGAGCATAATTTAGCGAAATCGGATATGTAATGGAAGGGCGATAGCGTGGATATATATCGAATTGCTTTCATCGGTCATAGATTAATTTACGGACAATATCACCTTGAAGATAGGGTTGAAGAGATCATCAAAGAAAAACTACGTAGCAAGGAGTATGTCGAGCTTTACGTTGGTCGCAACGGTGATTTCGATATATTGGCGGCTTCCGCAACAAAAAGGGCGCAAAAAAAGATAGAAGATCAAAACAGTACGTTAGTCCTTGTTCAGCCATATCCGATGAAGAATGACGCAGATTATGAGAAATTCTATGACGAAATTTGGTATCCAATAGATCGCAAGGTGCACCCCAAGTCGGCAATTACCAAGAGAAATTGTTGGATGATTGACAATGCCGATCTCTTAATTGCCTACGTTGAAGAAAGCAGAAAAGGGGGCGCGTGGGCAACCTTAAAATATGCGGAAAAGCAAGGGGTTGAAATCATCAATTTAGTGTGTTGAATACTTTTGTTCCAAATAGAAAAGTTGTTTACCCCCCGGGGAATCTGAACCAAGAATTCAAAAGCAAAGGGCGCTTTTGAATTCAGCAATTTGCGTTTTCATTGAAATAATAAATAGAAACGCGAACAGCGGCATAGAAAGTAAGGCTTAACTATGCCGCTGTTCGTTAAAAAATGTTAGATTATTTGCTATCTTGGGAAGATTTTGCAGTGTTGAGGGAAGAAATCAGCATACGCTTGATCTCTTCAGCCAAAGAAATAAGAGCATCGAAATCATAAGCAATTAAATTAGTTCGCTTCAATAAGGTGAGCCAATAAATGCTTTCGCCTGTTTCTTTGAGGGAAATATGTAATTTTGAGATAAAATCTGCCTTGCTGTTTCCGTAAATGGCTTCATTGATGTTTGCACCTATACTTGTTGCAGAACGAAGCAATTGCTTTGCAATCGTCGTATCCCTTTTCGTTTTTGAAAATTCTTCGTAGAAGAGTACAATCTGTGTTGCAAAGTCCATAGATTTTTCAAGCAATGGGCTATTCATTGTTTTCACCTCGCTTTGTGAGATAATTATATCACATTTTTAACTAAAAATCAATGCTTTTCGACCAAAGCGCCAAAGGCGCAGGAGAAAAGCCACCTTTTCTTTTCTCTCTTCTCTCTTATCTCTTCTCTGGAAAAGTCGCGTGAGATAAGTGAAAAGAGAAAAGTGAAGAGTGAAAAGAGAAGAGTACAAAAAGAAAAAGCCGCTTACGCGACTTTTCTTTTTGGTGGAGATGAGGGGAATCGAACCCCTGTCCGAAAATCCATCCATACAACCTTCTTCGTGGACAGTCTGTTATTTCAGTTTCCCTTTGAGGAGCGCGAACAGACACGCTTTCCTCTCAAGTAGCCCTTTTTTGCATGATCGGTTCAAGAGCGAACAGCCGATGCATGTTCACCGCTGTGATGACGTTCAGTCCAAAGCCGCGGTACTCATTGGAGGAACGGGTGGTCCGCAGACCACGGCACTGCCAATCTCACGCCCGAAGGGCGAGAGATTTAGGCAGCCATAGCAACTCTATTGTTGTCGTTTATTTTTTAAGATTGGGCAGTTTACGAGATTTCCCGGCTCGCCACGCTTATCGTACTTCAAAACCCCCGTCGAAACCATTGCACCCCCATAAGAAGGTGAACGTATATATTATACGATATTTTTGCTTGTTTGTCAACTGTTCTTGATCGCAAATCAAGATCCATTTTGACAAAAAAGATCAAAAATTGCGGTATGATGATATAAAGCAAAAACGTCGGGGTGAGTACCAAATGCGTTTTTGCATTTGACTCACCCCTTTTGCCGTTTAGTTTTCAAACGTTTTTTCCGCAAGCCATTCAGCTGCTATCTGATAGGTAAGATCTGCTTGGATGATGACCTGCTGTTCGGGTTTCTGGATCATCTCTACTGCCTCGTCCTCGGAGTAACCGCTGTTTTTCAGCGCTGCGAGTGTTTCCTCGTAGACGTTTGTGTATTGCTCGGTCGTCCACTTCAGATTGTTTTCCTCGGCGATATAATATGCCATAAGGAAGTCCGCAGCCTCACCCTTGGCTTGCTCAAGGATGCGCTCCTCTGTTTGACCGACGATCGTCAGATATTTTTCGAAATCCATTTTGTAATCACGGTGTGCCACAAAATGGTAGTCGTCAAGAATTGCTTGATGGAAAAATTCGTACGCCGCCTTGGGAACCTGTGCGGTTGCCCCCGTTTCTTTGATCAGATAGGGAATTGCCAGATGAGAGGCAAGGTTTCTTGCTTTGTATATCACGTATGCGTCATAGCTTTCGAAGATTGCCGTTTCGTAATTCTCGATCTGTTGCAGGGTAAGCTCCACGTCGTAAACAGAATTGAGAACTACCTTGTAGACCGCTTCCTTGCCGGCGTATTCGTGACCTTCCGGATAGACAATCGTGATCTCAAATTCATCTCCCACAGAGTGACCGATCATGCCGTCAATGAATTCCTTCGGATAGGTAATTCCGTCCACGTTTTCGGGATGCTGTATTACGGCAAGCGGATGATCGTCGTCTCCGGAGTTTGGCATGATGACGCCGTCCATGTAACCGATGTAATCAATATTGATATAGTCGCCGCGTTCCACCTTCTTGTTTTCCAAAGTCGGGATTCCCGTCAAGCTGTCCTCATAATAATCGATGGCGATCTTGATTCTGGCTTCTTCCATAGCGAATTTGCGGATTTCGGAAAGCTTATAATCTTCAATCTCCATAGCGTCAAAGGAAAGCGTTTCAAAATCGGGGAAGGAGTACGTGGGGTGAAGCTCGGGCGCGGATTCCATGGCGGTGTAGACAATGTCGTCGGCTTCCGCATCCGAATTTTCAATGGTCAGCGTATTTTCGTCGTCATCGTAAATAAACGTATAGTCCTTAGAACCGAGGTGAAGCACCAGCTCATCCTCGTCGAACTGATAGGTGGTTTCATCGACGGCGTAATACGTATAGTAACCGGTTTTAAGAGAATAGAACTTCGCTGCATTGGTTTCGGTATCGATCTCAATTGCCGATTCGGAGACACCCGAGGTCCAGAATCTGTAACGGGCATTCTTCAATTCTTCGTTTTTATCGTCCTCGGAACCCTCCGACGCATCCGTTCCTCCCTCTGCGTCAGAGGAGGTGTCGGAGCCGTCCTCACCGCCAAATATCATGCAGCTGCCAAGGGACAGTGTCAGTGATGAGAGCAGGAGGATGAGCGAAAGAAGGGAAGCAATGATCGAAATATATTTTTTCATTGTATGTACCTCGTAAATGAATTCACCTTATATTATACCCGATTTTTCGAATGATTTCAATAGGGGATCGCGAAAATTCTTCTTTCATTCACATAATTGCCATGGAGATGTCGAATTTTGAGGGGAATTCGGTGTCAAAATGCGGTGAGACACATAGAATATTATCGAAGAGGGCTTTTTCTCTCTATTTTTATTCTATCAAAGGAGATAACAGGACTATGGCGGAAAATAGATTCAATTGCCCGACGTCGGGCAGCTCCGCGCGTGAGTCGGTATGTATCGATACCAACCGCGTATTGGATTCCTGCCGCGACCGCGATTGCTTTGAAAACGTAAGAGTTTATCTTTCGGACTTTGGAAATGAGATCCTTGAACGCACGGGAGCAATCCGTGCAAAGAGCGCATGCATTGTGTGGACCTATATCGGGATCGATCCCATTCCCTTCAATCGCGGATTCCATTCCGTAACCATTCGCTTTTACGTTAAGGTCACGTTTGAAGCGTGCGTAGGATGCGGAAGAGCACAGGATATTGAAGGGGTTGCCGTCCTTGAAAAGCGCGTGATCCTTTACGGTGGGGAAAGCACCACAAGCGTATTTAAGAGCACGGGAGACGGAGACGGATTTTGCGCGTGTCCCAATCCCGACTGCGGTGAAAAGAACGGTCCGACGGCAATCGTTGAGGTCGTCACCCCTGTGATCCTCGGAACAAAGATCGTTGAGCACGTTTCCGAATGCAATTGCTGTTGCTGCTGCAGCGAGCAGGACCTTCCCAAATCGGTGCTTTCCTCTCTGGAAGCACCCTTGAATTTTGACGACGGCACTTATCACGGTGACACGGGAAGACGGTATCTGACCGTTTCCCTGGGGATTTTCTCCGTAGTTCGGATCGTGCGTCCCGCCCAGTATATGATTCAGGCAGTGGAATGCTGCATTCCCGAAAAGGAATGCGCTCCCGTGGACGAAGACGATCCTTGCCGCGTCTTCCGCAACATGCCGTTCCCGACGAGTGAATTTTGCCAAGGGAATCAGACTCCCGTGATTTCTTCGGAGCGTCACGGAAGATGCGGATGCGGTAGCTAACGAATTAAGACTGAATTGAAAATATAAATGCCTCGTTCCCGATACTTTTGCCGTGCAAGGCACTCAAGCATCGGGAACGAGGCACAATTGTTTTTTTGAATCAAAAGAATTGAAGACGGATGTCTTATTCTTTTGTGATATATTTGCATTTCGCTTTTCCGCGAATGCATTCGGGTGTGATCTTGACTTCCTTGATGTCATCGCGCGAGGGAACCTCGTACATGATCTTCGTCATGGTGCTTTCCATGATGGAGCGCAAGCCGCGCGCACCCGTGTTTCGTTCGATGGCGAGCGTTGCGATCTCCTCAAGCGCGCGCGGCGTGAAGGAGAGCTTGACGCCGTCCATCTCGAACAGCCTTTGATATTGCTTGACAAGAGAGCTTTTCGGCTCGGTGAGAATACGGATCAAGGCGGTTTTATCAAGATCGTCCAGAGGAACAATGACGGGAATACGTCCGACAAGCTCCGGGATCAATCCGAACTTCACGATATCGTGGGGAACGACGTCGCGGAAAATACCGCTGTCCTTCCGCTCGGATTTCGTCTTGATCTCGCTTCCGAATCCGATCGTTTGATTTCCTTTTCTGCGCTCAATGACCTCTTCCAGTCCTTCAAACGCACCGCCGCAGATGAAGAGAATGTTCTGTGTGTTGATCTGAATGAATTCCTGGTTGGGGTGCTTTCTTCCACCCTGGGGAGGTACGTTGGAAACCGTGCCCTCCAGAATCTTCAAAAGCGCTTGCTGGACACCCTCGCCGGACACGTCGCGCGTGATCGAACGGTTTTCGCTCTTTCTTGCGATCTTGTCGATTTCATCGATATAAATGATACCGCGTTCCGCAAGCTCAATATCGTAATCCGCTGCCTGGATCAGACGCAAAAGAATGTTTTCTACGTCCTCACCGACGTATCCCGCTTCGGTAAGCGTGGTCGCATCTGCGATCGCGAAGGGAACCTTGAGCGTTTTTGCGAGAGTTTGCGCAAGATAGGTTTTTCCGACACCCGTAGGACCGATGAGAAGCACGTTGCTCTTTTGAAGCTCAATTTCATTTTCATCCTCGGGAAGAGGGGTAGCTTCCTTCCTTTTGTTCTTCCGCTTGCCGACGGGAGCTTGGCTCTTCATCGAAAGAATGCGTTTGTAGTGGTTGTAAACCGCGACGGAAAGCGCAATCTTCGCTTCGTCCTGACCGACCACGTAACGGTCGAGTGATTCCTTGATCTGCAAGGGCTTTGGAAGATCGGAGAGTGTCAGAGATTCAAGGGACGTGCTTTCGGGAAGAGAAATGTCATCGATCAGCTCATTGCAGGCATCCACGCAAAAATTGCAGATATATGCGCCTGTGGGAGAGGGAATCAGAAACTCTACCTGATGCTCTGTCCGTCCGCAGAAGGAGCAGAAGCGTGCTTTTCCCTCGCTTGAATTTGTTCTGTTTGCCATGAAGTGAGATAAATCCTTTCTTAAGGACGCTTTGCAACGATCTTATCGATCAGACCGTACTCCAATGCTTCCTTTGCAGTCATATAATTGTCGCGGTCGGTGTCACGCTCAATGACGTCAAGCGGCTTTCCCGTGTTTTCGGACAGAATCTGATTCAAGGTTGCCTTGATACGGAGGATCTGCTTTGCCTGAATCTCAATATCCGTAGCCTGACCGCGCGCGCCGCCCAAGGGCTGGTGGATCATGATCTCGCTGTGGGGAAGGGCGAATCTTTTTCCCTTCGTTCCGGAGGAGAGAAGGAATGCGCCCATGCTTGCCGCCATACCGATGCAGATCGTGGAAACGTCGCACTTGATAAATTGCATCGTGTCATAGATTGCCATTCCTGCGCTGACAGATCCGCCGGGAGAGTTGATATAGAAGGAAATGTCCTTGTCGGGATCCTGTGCTTCAAGGAAAAGCATTTGTGCTACAACCAGGGAGGCGGTTGTGTCGTTGACCTCGTCGGAAAGAAAGACGATGCGATCATTGAGCAGGCGGGAGAAAATGTCATAGGAACGTTCTCCGCGGTTGGTTTGCTCTACAACCATGGGAACCAGTGCGTCTTTTGCGTAATCTCTGGGATCAAACATCTTTTTATACCTCGTTTCTGATGAAATGATGAACCGGAAATCCATAAGGTGACTTCCGGTTCAGACAATTGGTTATCTTACTTTACGATTGCTTTCTCTTTTACGAGATCCATTGCCTTCTTAACCTTCATGTCTTCTGCAATGGAGTCCTCGGGAATCAGCTCGCGAACCTTCTCAACGTCCATCTGATATTCAGCAGCGATGCGCTTGAACTCATTGTTGACGTCGGTCTTGGTAGCCTTGATCTTTTCAAGCTTTGCGATCTTCTCAAGAGCAAGTCTGAGCTTCACCTGCTTTTCAGCCTGGGGACGAAGCTGCTCACGCATCTTGTCAAGATCCATACCGGTGTACTGGAAGTAGGTCTTCAGATCCAGTCCCTGGGAGCGCAGACGGTTGTCATAGTCGCGCAGGAAGTTCTCGGTTTCAGCTACGAACATAGCCTCGGGAATGTCTGCGTCCAGCTTTTCGATCAACGCGTCGAGAATGGCATCCTCAAACTGAGCCTCAGCCTCGGATTCGTGTCTCTTAGCAATCTTTGCCTTGACGTCGGCGCGGTATTCATCCATTGTATCGAATTCGGAAACGTCCTTTGCGAAATCGTCATCCAATTCGGGAAGCTCGATGTGCTTGATCTTAAGGATCTGCGTCTTGAAGACAGCTGCCTTGCCTGCGAGCTCCTTTGCGTGATACTCGGTGGGGAAGGTAACGTTGACGTCGAAGTCCTCACCGATCTTGTGACCGACGATCTCTTCCTCAAAGCCGGGAATGAAGTTTCCGGAGCCGAGCTTGAGGGGATAGTCCTCACCCTTGCCGCCTTCGAAAGCCACACCGTCAACAAATCCCTCATAGTTGATATTGCACACGTCGCCCATCACAGCGGCTGCGTCGGTAACCTCAATCTCTCTGGAGTTGCGCTCGCGAACCGTGTTGATTTCTCTTTCGATTTCCTCATCGGTAACGTCAGCAACCTTCTTTTCCGCCTCAATGCCGAGGTAACCCTCAATCTTTACGTTGGGCTTTACGGCAAACTTTGCGGACATCACAAGACCGTTCTCATCGATGGAAACGATATCGAACTCGGGCTGACCGACCATATCCAGCTTGGATTCCTTCAATGCTGCGTCAAAAGCATCGGGAAGAACCTCATTGACTGCATCCTCATAGAAGAATCCCTTACCGTACATCTTTTCAATGACAGAGCGGGGAGCCTTTCCCTTACGGAAGCCGGGAACGGAAATTTTTCCAACCTGCTTACGGTAAGCGTTCGTGACCGCCTTGTCAAAGGTTTCCTTGTCAACCGAAAACTCAATGGTATATACGTTCTTTTCGGTTTTTTCGGATTTGATCAAACTCATTTTTTAAGTCCTCCAAATTCAAATGGTGATTTTATTGCATACATCTTATATTTTATAATTTTTTCGGCGTTTTGTCAATAGCTTTTCAAAAAAATGGTAACGTGTTTTTTGAAAAAGAAGACGCTTTTTCAAGGTTCGACCTTGAGCGGCAGGAAATTCAGGTAATCCGCAGCACAAATTGTAAATTCAATTCCCTCATAGTGAATCGTTCTTCGTTCTCTGTAAGCCCCGTGGATGTGACCGAAATAGCATTTTTTGATTTTGTATTCCAGTAAGGTGTCCACGATCTCCCGACAGACAAATTCACCGAAGACGGGAGGGAAGTGAAGGAAGACGAGAACGGGGAGCTCTTCTTTTCCATTCTCCCGTTTGATTCTGACCGCCTCGTCAAGGCTCATCCGCAGTCGGATGACCTCGCGGTTGACAATGCGACTGTAATCCACGTCTCCCACGGTGTTTTGCTGCCCCTCCTCAACGAACCAGCCACGTGTTCCGCACACGATACAGTGGTCAAGCGCATACGCGTTGTTGTAGAGCATTCTGACCGTCTTGATTCCGTTCTTTTCGAAAAAAGCATTCATCTTCGATGCGGTGGACCACCAGAAATCATGGTTTCCCTTGCCGATGAGCTTGCTTCCGGGGAGAGAATCCAGGAAACGGAGATCATCGACCGCGTCCTCAAGCTTCAGACTCCAGGAGATGTCTCCGGGAATGATGACCGTGTCCGCGTCGGTGATGACCGCCCGCCAATTTTTTTCCAGCTTTTGCATGTATCCCGTCCAGCGAGAACCGAATTTCTCCATGGATTTGCTTCCGTCCGAGGACAGGTGAAGATCGGCGATTACAAAAACTGACATGTCGGGAAGCTCCTTTCAAGAATAATCGGTGCATACTTGGGAAACATAATATTTGCAAGGCTCAGTCCTTCGCAATCGGAATAACAAAGGGGACAATGAAATGGAAGAGAACAAGAAGTATGAAGGTGGCTGCGGCTGCAATCACATCAAGGGCATCAAGTGCGACGTCAAGAATTGCTACTACCACGACTGTGAGACCTACTGCACCGCGAAGGAGATCGCGGTAGGACCTCAAAGCGCGCATAGCTCCGGGGATACGCTTTGCGCAACCTTCAAGCCGAAGGAACACTGATTCGGTCTTTTCACGGAAGACCGGGGGGCGTCATGCAAATGCAGCTTGCGTTTGAGACGCCCCTCTTTTTTGAAAACGGAGCTTTTTTCAGATTCCGAGGTAATCAAGAACTGCCTTTGCCATTTCCTCACGTCCTACGACCTTTTCAAACCGAACCGCTCTTTTTGCAAGTCCCGCGAGAGGATAGGGAATCTGCGTTGCGGTTGCCGCGGAAAGCTCGTCAAGAGCGGCAAGATCGTCGGTGGGAAGCTTGCCCGTCACAGCCCGATAGACGTTGTTGGCAAACTTATAGGGGCTTGCCGTGGAATCGATGACCATGGGACGGCGGTCGTTCGTTTCCTCGGTGTATTGCATAGCGGCACTGATGGCGACCGCCGTGTGGGTGTCGGAAAGATAGTTGTACCGCTCGTAAACCTCGTGAATGACGCGCGCTGTCTCTTCCTCGTCGGCAAAATATCCCTTGAAGCTTTCGTCAATGGCGTTCTTTACGTCGCTTGATACCGTGTATGTCCCCTTTTTCTTGAGTTCGTCCATGTAGAATGCCGTCTTCTCGCTTCCCGCGGTGAAATAGAGCAGGCGCTCCAGGTTGCTGGAAATGAGGATGTCCATCGAGGGAGACATCGTCAGATAGAAGTCACGGTTGCGATCGTAAGTGCCCGTGCGGAGGAAGTCGGTGAGAATGTTGTTTGCGTTGGAAGCGCAGATCAGGCGATCGATGGGAAGTCCCATCAGCTTTGCAAGATATGCCGCGAAGATGTTTCCGAAGTTGCCCGTGGGAACGCAGACGTTGAAGCTGTCGCCGAGCTTGCACTTTCCTTGGTTGATCAGATCGCAGTATGCGGATACGTAATACACAATCTGCGGAGCAAGACGTCCCCAGTTGATGGAGTTGGCGGAGGAGAAGAAGTATCCGTTTTCATTGAGCTTTTGTGCCATTGCACCGTCACCGAAGATGACCTTGACACCCGTTTGTGCATCGTCAAAGTTTCCTTCGATGGCACAGACGTTGACGTTCTCGCCCTTTTGGGTTGCCATCTGAAGCTTTTGCACACGGCTGACACCGTCAACGGGATAGAAGACCATGATCTTGACACCGTCAATATCGCGGTATCCCTCAAGAGCCGCCTTTCCGGTATCTCCCGAGGTCGCGACGAGGATGAGTGCCGTGCGATCCTCTCCCGTCTTCTTCAAGGCGCGGGAAAGAAGTCTCGGCATGATCTGAAGCGCCATATCCTTAAAGGCAGCGGTAGGACCGTGCCAAAGCTCCAGAATTTCAAACTGACTGTGGAGATTGACCAAGGGGGCGGCACCTCCCACAAAGGAATCCTCCGCGTAAGCGGCGGTACAGTCCGAAAGAAGCTCCTCATAGGTGTAGTCCGTCAGATATTTGGAGAGGATTTTTGCGGCACGGACGGGATAGCTCTCCTTGCAAAGTGCCGAGATCTCCTCCATCGAAAGAGAGGGGATGCTTTCGGGGACAAAGAGACCGCCGTCCTCGGCAAGACCTTGCTTGATGATCAGGGCAGAGCTTGCGTTTGCACGTTCCGTGCTTCTTGTGCTTTTGTAAAACATGATGATGTTTCCTTCCTGTACGTTGGTTATTGATGGATGTATTTTTTGGCGAATGCGTATGCGTTTTCGAAGAAGAGAGAACGCACAAGCGCTTCGCTGTAATTGCATTGTAAGAGATGCTCGGCGATTGACGGGAGAGCGGAGACGTCAGAAAGCTCCGACGGTGTCACAGCTCCGTCAAAATCACAGCCGAGGCAAAGGGCGCGCTCCGCGCCGCGGGAAAGAAAATATTCAACGTGCCGCAAAACGTCCGTGACGGAGGCTGTTGACGTGTCACGCAGAAAACGGGTGTAGAGATTGATGCCGATCAAGCCCTTCGCGGCAAGGATCGCGTCGATCTGACCGTCGCGCAGATTGCGCGAAACCCTTGAAAGCGCGTAAGCGTTGGAATGGCTTGCGATGGGCGGGATTCCTTTCTTCTGTGAGATCTCAAGAATTTCTTCAAAGGAACGTTCCGATGCGTGGGAGACATCAAGGATCATCCCTTTTTCCGCCATGAGGGTAAGGGCTTCTTTTCCGAACACGGTCAAGCCCTCCTTGACGTCGTGTGCGCCGCCGATGCAGCTGATCCCACCCCAGAGCGGTGTGACGATGGAAAAGCCCATCTCATCAAGCTCGTTGACACGTTCAAGTCGCCCCTCCAGGATACGTGCGTCCTCCAAGGACAGAAGGAGCGTGGGAGGGAACGGGCGCTCGGGACATTGGCGTGCGACGTTTGCTTTTCCCGAGAGAACGGATTTGTCGCAAAGAAGATTTTTTCGCACCTGCTTCAGTTGTAACCAGCCGCACCCGTCGGAGAGCTCCGTGGGCGTCCAATGTGCCATCACTTGAATATATTCCTCAAAGACGGATGCTTTTTTCAAGGACACGGCAAGCGGACTGTCATCAAGCGACAGATTGCGACGATAGAGCTCAAGCGCGGTGTCGCAATGAAGATCAAAAAGGGAAAGCTTCATCGAAAATCCTTTCAGTAAGCTGCTTTGATATGGTGGATGCTCGCGACCTTGTATTTGGGCGCGGTCGGATCCTTGATCAGAGAGATCTCAAGAACGTCCATGCGAGGCTGCTTTCTTGTCGGGTGGAAGCGAAGATACTGCCGCGCCGCCATTCGCGTAAGCCTTTTTTTCTCGGCTCGCACCGCGCTCTTGGGCGGTGGGGCGGTATGGATGGTGTCCTTCGTATAGGAGCGTGTTTTGACCTCCACAAAGGCAAGATCGCTCAGATTGGAGGCGATGACGTCGATTTCAAGATGTCCCGTGCGCCAGTTGCGCTCCTTGATGAGGTATCCGTGAAGCAGGAGATAACGGACGGCAATCCGTTCCCCGTATTCTCCGATTTCCTTTTGCGTTTTAAGTGTTTTCATCTTTGTTTAAAAATCGGATGAACTGCTTTCTGTGAATGGGGGATGGACCGTAGGCGCGAAGCGCGTCCATGTGCGCCCGTGTCCCGTATCCCTTGTGCTTCGCGATCCCGTATTGGGGATAGAGCCGATCCAGCTCCAGACAGTCGCGGTCACGCGCAACCTTGGCGAGAATGGATGCCGCGGCAATGGAGGGGGAAATCGCGTCTCCACCGATCACAGCGCGTGCGGGAATCTGAAAATCGCGTGCGATATTGCCGTCGATCAGCGCAAAATCCGCTGTCACTGCAAGACCGTCGATGGCACGGCGCATGGCGAGAAGATCCGCTTCCAGAATGTTCATTTCGTCGATCTCCTCAACGCTTGCCGAGGCGATACAGTACGCGATGGCATGCGCACGGATGTCATCGAACAGCTTTTCTCTTTTTTTGGGAGTCAGCTTTTTGGAATCGTTGAGCTCTTCGGGATGATAATCGTGGGGAAGAATGCAAGCGGCTGCGAAGACAGGACCGCAAAGCGGCCCTCTGCCTGCCTCATCCACACCGCATACGGCGGTAAAGCCTTGCTCCGTCAATTCGTTTTCTATGGTGAAATCAAGCATGAAGCTCCTCCTTGGAGTAACGCTCCAGAGTGATGCGACCGATCTTCATATTACGGAATTCGTCAAGAAGCATCAGGGCGGTGCGCTCGGTATTGATCTCTCCGCCGCTGACGAGGAATCCGCGCTTTTTTCCGATGGTGAGGAAGAGATCATAGTCCGACGTTTCCTCATACTGCGACATATCTCCGAGCTTGTATCTTTCGGAAAGGAGTGAGGGGTAAAGAACACGCAGGCGCTTGCAAAGGATGACGGCAAGTGCCTCGGTATCAAGAACTCCGTCTCGGATCGCACCGGTCAGGGCGAGATTTTCGCCAACGCGACGCTCTTCGAATTTCGGCCAGAGAATGCCGGGCATATCCAAAAGGTCCACGCCGATAGAGGTTGGCACCCACTGCTTATCAAGCGTGACGCCGGGGCGGTTTTCCACCTTGGCTTTTTTGTTGCCGCAGATGCGATTGATCAGTGAGGATTTTCCGACGTTGGGGATTCCGAGCACCATGGCGCGCACCCGTCTTCCGCTCATGCCCTTTTCCTCGTATTTGCGAAGCTTATCGGCAAGGATCTCCTTGATCGCGCCTTCGATGGAGCGAAGCCCCTCGCCGCTGACGCAATCGGTCAGAAGACAGCGCGTGTTCTCCGAGGTGTATCTGGAAACCCAAAGCTTATTTTGCGCGGGATCGGACATGGATGCCTTGTTCAGAAGAAGCAAGGTCGGCTTTCCCTCGGTGAGCCTTGTGATTTCGGGATTCCGCGAGGAATAGGGAATTCTTGCGTCGAGAATTTCAATGACAATGTCTACGTTTTTAAGGTTTTCCGAGATCATGCGGCGCGTTTTCGCCATGTGACCGGGAAACCATTGAATCGTTTCGGATGGCATAGGAAGGATGCTCCTTTCAGAGTACGTCAGGAAAAGACAGTGAAGGGGGAGAGGCGGACGACGACCTTTCCAAGGACGCTTCTCTCGTCCACAAACATGATATCCTTACTGCGGCTGTCCTTTGAAAAATTGCGGTTGTCTCCCATCAGGAAAAGATGTCCTTCGGGAACGGTAAAGCTCATCGTTTTCGTCGCGGGATCGTAATGATGCCCCGGAGGGTTGTTGTAAACGTCGTATCGGTCAATGACCGTGGTGTGGTCAAGTCCCTTGAGAACCGCGTGACGGTCGTCGTACAGAACACCGTCCACGTGAATTTCCCCGGTTACAAAATCGATCTTTACGGATTGACCGCCCGTGGCAATCACGCGCTTGACCAGCGTTTTTTCGAGATAGACCTCGGGCTTTGTCATGTGAAAGACGACGATGTCATCCTGCTTCGGCGTATATCCCGCACTGTAGATCAGAAGATTTTCCTCGGCGGAAAGCGTGTTTTCCATGGAGGTGCCGTCCACTCTGCAAAGGCGAATGCCAAAGGTGAAGATGAGAAAGACGACGAAAATGGACCAGGCAAACATTTCGAGAATATCAAAAAGAAAGGAGGCTGCGGAGGAATCTTCAGATTCCGTTGTGGGTTGAACCAACTGTTCTTCGTTCATTTTGAATTCCTTTCGGACACTTTATTTGATGAGATGCTCCATCAGAGTAAATCCGTTTTCAATGTAAATTCCCGTTTCTGCGGCACTTTCCTCGGAGTAGGAGTCGACACCGCACTCTTCCTTCTCCGAATCGTAAATGAAGAAGGGAACGGGGAGGGAGGTATGCGTGCGCAGACGCACGGGCGTGGGATGGTCGGGAAGCACCATGATGCGGAAGGGCTCGCCCAAGGAGATGAGATATTCGTATACGGGACGGAGGATCAGGTCATCGATCTTTTCAATGGCGAGAACCTTATTGTCAATTTCCGCGCGGTGTCCGCATTCATCGGGGCCCTCCACGTGAATGTAAACGAGATCCTCCCCCTCCTTGAAGGCGCGGATCGCCGCATTTGCTTTTCCCGTATAGTTGGTGTGTACGTTGCCCGTCGCACCCTCAACGTCAATCGAGCGCATGCCCGCGCAAAGTCCGATCCCCTTGATCAGATCCACCGCGGAAATGACTGTTCCGTCAAGCCCCCATTTTTTCTTGAAGTTGGGGAGCTGGGGCTTTTTGCCGGGACTCCAGAACCATGCGGAGTTTGCGGGCTTGAGACCGCGCGCTCGTCTTGCCTCGTTGACGGGATGGCGGTCAAGAATATCGAAGCTTTCCTTCATCATGCGGTAGAAATCCGCGCCGCCGTCCTCTGCCTTGGGAAGATAATCCCCGATCCTCTTGCCGAGGATGTCGTGAGGACGCATGAAGGGATAGGTATCGTTTCCGTTTTTCATAATGAGGCAGTGACGGTAGCTGACACCGGTATAGAAGGTGTGAGTTTCGTCTCCGAACGCTGCCTGCAGAGCCTTGATCAATTCATCCGCCTCGGGGGTTGTAATCTCATCCGCGCTGTGGTCAAGAATGATCTTGTCATCGTAATCCCCCTCCTCGGAGAGCGTTACGACGTTGCAGCGGTAAGCGGTTTCGTCCGCTTGCATTTCGATTCCCATGCTGACCGCTTCCAGGGGAGAGCGTCCCTTGGAGTACACCTTGGGATCAAAGGAGAGAATCGCCATGTTTGCCGTGTCGCTTTCGGGAACCATTCCCGAGGGAACGTTGGAAACCGTACCGACAAAGGATTTTTTTGCCAAAGCGTCCATCATAGGCTTCTTTGCCGCCTGCATCGGGGTTTTCTGACCGAGGGAATCTATTTTTTCGTCTGCCATTCCGTCGGGGATCAATACGAGATATTTCATTGTTGGAATGCATCCTTTCAAGAGATAATATTTCAAACTATATTATATCATAAAAGGCGGTGGAGTACAATAGTCAAATGTCATATTTTTTCGGCTTCGAAATAACTTTTTTTGAAAAAGCCGTACATTTTTTTGCGGTTTTGAAGAATTCGTATTGAAAAGCGAAAGGGAATGTGATAGAATAGCAAGGTATCAGAGAGGAGGGGGATGCATGAATTCTTCGGAACAGAACGAAAAATACGCAAAGCTGCTTGCGGAAAATCGACGGCTGAAAAAACGGATGCTGGCAGTGCTTGCCGTCGTTTTCGGAATCGTCATTCTGTCAACCGCGCTGATCGTGATTCTCTATTTTGTGTCGCTTCCTACGGAGACAGATGGAGGCGCGAATGCGGAGATCGAGTTTTATCCTCCGTATACGGGAGATATTTTCGAGTTTGAGGAGTATCTCGCCTATGACCGCAACGTCTATTATTTCGACGGCTACGTGCGACGCTCCGTGGAAGAGGAGCACTTGGAGGAATACGACGGAAACGTGAGATTCCTTTATCACTTTTTGAAGATCATGACAGAGGGAGATGCCGAGGCGTATAACGCTTGCTTTACAAAGAACCCGAACGTGCCCGCGTTCTCCCAGCAGATGATCTATGAAGCCGAGATTGAGTACCTCAGCAACACCGCAGAGGCAAACGGAGACCGAGTTTATACCTATTGCCTCAAATACAAAATCCACCGAAACGACGGATCTCTGAGGGATGACGTCGGCAGCGACGGCATCATTCCGCAGTATGCCGTTTTGCGTGCCACTCCCGACGGTCGGATCAGCGTGGATGCACTCTATACCGAGGCGCAGCGCCCAAAAGGATGACAGACAATGAATGCAAAAGGATTTTTTCTGCGATTTGACGTAATTCGCAAGGTTTCAAGATCGGTGCTGGTGCTTTGGCTGATCGTATTCTTTTTTGCCCGTTCGTGGTCACTCGGCACGGGAGGAATCGTTTTTTTTGCGGTGACGTTTCTTCTCTGCGCCGTCGGCTCCGTTTTGCGAACCGTAAAGCCGTATCGGCTTTCGGAATTTATTTCCTCGTCGCGTCACGCATTTGAAACCGAGGTGAAAAAGGAAAATAAGAGCTTTCGTCACGGAGATCCCGTCATATTTTATGCGTACAGCAGAGAGAAGGAAGCTCTCTCACGCGCCCTTGGACGGCGCCTTCTTTATCCCGTGTGTCTGAACATGATGTTTTTGCGCCACGGAAAGGGCGGCACGCTGATCGTGGGACGCCTTTCCCTTTGGGACAACGAGCGCGCGACCAAAGAAAAATACAAGTTTTCGGATCTGACCGTGTCCTGGTTGCGCCTTGACGGAGATGCGGAAATGCTGTCCGTCGGCTTCTATGAAGGAGATGCGGAACGGATTCGCTTCTACGTCCGAGACGATCATTTCTGGAAGACTTTTTTAACTTACGCAAAGGAAAACTGTCACGTAACCGAGGAAAGCGTGTGACCGTTCGATTCGCATTTCATAATTTTTTCGGTTTTGCCGATACTTACACCGTTTTTTTCAAGAATTTACGCAAACACTTTTATCAAGTACGTTGAAAAAAGGAGCTTGCGTAATGAAAAAAACGGTGTCTTTTTTGTTGTCTGCATTTCTCGCTTGCGCGTCCTTCATGCTTCCCGTATGCGCGTTGGAGAAGGGTGTCGGCTGGTACTGCGCTCACGTCAAGGATCACGCGCAACCGCCCGTCGGACGAGATCTTGCGTTTGCGCTTGCGGAGGGGGCTTATTATATTGATCCGCGCCATACGGAATGCGATGCGGAAGAAAAGGTGGTCTATCTGACCTTTGACGTAGGGTATGAAAACGGAAACGTTGCCAAGACTCTGGACGTTTTGAAGGCAGAAGGTGTCCCTGCCGCGTTTTTTGTGCTTGAGCATCCACTCACCCAAAACACAGAGCTTATCCGGCGGATGGTTGCCGAGGGGCATACGGTGGGCAATCACACGGCATCTCACAGGGATATGTCAAGGCTTCCAAAAGAAGAAATGCTTCGGGAGCTTCGCACCATGGAGACTCTTTATCGGGAACACGTCGGTCGGGAAATTTCTCCCTATTACCGACCGCCCGAGGGGAGATTCACAAGAGAAAATCTCATTTGCGCGAGGGAGGCGGGGTACACGACGGTGTTCTGGAGCTTTGCTTATCCCGATTGGGACAACGGCAAGCAGATGTCCCCCGAGCGTGCCAAAAAGATCATTCTCGACAACCTTCACAACGGGGAGGTGATGCTTTTGCATCCCACCTCCGAGACGAATGCTTTGATTCTCGGTGACGTCATCGCGGAAATCAAGAGAATGGGATATCGCTTCGGAACGTTGGATGAATTGACGGGACGGTGAGGAATATGAAAAAAACACGGTGGGGAAGAGCTTTTTTGGGCATTGCGCTTTTTCTCTGTCTCCTTTGTGCGTTCACTCTTCCGTGCGTGGCGGAAACGGAGGTCTACCGCTCGGTGCAAACAGATACCAAGCAGATTGCTCTGACCTTTGAC
>JAZSMX010000090.1:0-14337 GCA_045536125.1 Eubacteriales bacterium
GGCATTTTCGCAAGAAAATGACGGAAGGAGAGCGCGTGCATTTTGGGGAAAGGTGTGCAAGGGACAGCGTAGCCACTATGGGTGTGCGTTATGTTCGTACACGCGGGCTCCCCCCTGTGCGGTTTCACCGCACTTTCCCAACGTTCGCATGGCTCACTACGGAAACTTGCAAGCAAGTTCCCCCCTCCCGGAGGGGGGCAGAAGAAGAGAGAAGAGAGAAGAGAGAAGAGGGAAGAGAGAAGATTTCCCCGATCACTTTGGAATCTCCCCTTTTACACAAGTGGGCGATGGGGGCGTGAACCGTGCCAGCGTCAGGCTCTGCTCCCGCCGCGTTGACGAAATTCTCTTTTTTTCGTTTTTTTGCCTATTTTTGCTTGCAAAGAGATGGACGATATGTTACAATAAAGATACCCCCTTGGGGCTGTCACATTTGAAAAATTGAGACGGCTTTCGACGGAGAACGAACAACAGACTTGGAGACGTTGCATGGAATCCTTTCTTTTTGCGGTGAATGCGGTGCTTCCCATCATTCTGATGGTGGCACTCGGATATATGCTCAAGCGCGTGGGCTTTATGAACGGGGAATTTGCGAAGATGGCAAATCGCATCGTCTTTCGTGTCCTGCTTCCCGCGATGCTCTTTCTCAACGTATATAAAATCGAGGACATGGGGGAGATCGATCTCTTCTACGTCTACTACGTGCTGGGCGCATTGCTTCTGATCTTTCTTGTTGCTCTGCCGCTCTGCCTGTTGCTCACTCCCAAGGCGGAGCGACGTGGGGTGCTGCTGCAGGCGGCATACCGCTCCAATTACGCGTTGATCGGAATTCCCTTGGCACAGTCGCTTTGCGGTGAGGAGGGTGTGATGATCGCGACGCTTCTTTCGGCGGTGATCATTCCCCTGCTCAACATTCTCGCGGTGATCAGCCTGTCTCTTTTCCGTGAGGATCACGGCAAGGTGAGCGTGAAAAAGATGGTTCTTGAGATCGTCAAAAATCCGCTCATTCTGGGGGTTCTTGCAGGGCTTTCGGTGCTGGCGATCCGCTCGCTCTTTGTCTCCTGGGAGATCCCCTTCCGTCTTTCGAGCATCACACCGCTCTACACGGTGCTGGGCTACCTCTCCTCCACGGCAACGCCGCTTTCTCTCCTGGTTCTGGGCGCGCAGTTTGAGTTTTCCGCCGTGCGTGAGCTTCGCCGCGAGATTGTGGCGGGGGTGCTGCTCAGAAACGTGATCGTTCCCGTGATCGGGCTTGGCGTTGCGTACTTCTTTTTCTTCCCTCAGTACCTCTACGGTGCGCATTTTGCCGCCTTTGTCGCAATGTTCGCAACCCCCGTTGCCGTTTCCAGCGTCCCGATGGCGCAGGAGATGAACAGCGATGCAGCCTTGGCAGGGCAGCTTGTGGTGTGGACGACCATTGCTTCCGCGTTTTCGGTTTTTCTTGCCGCCTTTCTTCTCAAATTGGGCGGTGTGTTCGGATGATTTCGACTTGACTTTAAAGGAGCATTATGAAAACGGCATTTGTTCAAAAGAAACGGTATTTACTCTCCCTTGCGTCCCTTCTCCTTCTACTCTCTCTTCTCCTTCTCTCCTGCAGCGCGACCGCGGTGCGTGACGATTCCACGACGCGGGGGGAGACGGAGAGCGAGGCGACGGAGGATGCTTTTGCGACCGTGGGAGGCGGGAAGAAACGAGTTGCCCTGACCTTTGACGACGGACCGCACAACGTAAGAACCCCCGCAATCGTTGACGAGCTCAACAAATACGGCTACCGCGCCACCTTCTTTGTCGTGGGCAACCGTGTGGACGGCACTGCCTACAGTGGGGGAGACGCCATGCTTTACGCAATGCAGTCGGGGAACGAGATCGCCATTCACGGATATACGCACTCGGTGTATTACAACAAATGCTCCCAGTCGGAATATGCCTATGAAATGACCGAGACGCGTCGGGCAATCCTTGAAAAAGCGCCCAATGCCGAGATCCGTCTGATGCGACCGATCGGCGGCGCAATTTCCGAGGAACGCGTTGCCTCCAACCCCTTTTCCGTGATCCTCTGGGACGTGGATTCCGAGGATTGGAAGTATAAATACACAAGCGGCGACGGGGACGCGGAGTGCCGCGAGAAGGTGAATACCATCGTGGAAAACGTTCTTGCAAGCGTCAAGGACGGAAGCATCATTTTGATGCACGACATTTACGAGAGTACCTACGATGCCGTGGTGATCCTATTGGCAAGGCTTCATGAGATGGGATACGAGGTCGTGACCGTATCGGAGCTGTTGGGCGACGGACGCGCGGCGGGACGGATCTACGAAAGCGGAAGAATCAACTAAAATCCAAAAGGCGGTTAAAATACTGCCGTTTCCCCGGGAAGGGTGTCTTGAATGCAGCACGCATTCAAGGCACTCTTTTTTTTGATCCTCGGAAGGGCACATTCACCGAACGAACGCGTGCAGCATAGGCTGACAGGGAGAAGTACAGAGGAGGTGCGCCATGAAATACACCGTCAACGAACGCTATGAAAAAGCTCCCCGATTCCGTCCGCCCCTTGCCGGATGCGTTGCCAAGGATCTGACACTCTGCCGCATGCTCGGAGGTGTCTGGGCGGATACGCTTTCCTCCCTCAAAACCACGCTGGACGCAAGCCTTCTCTCCCTTTGCGATGACCGCGTGACGGGAGAGCTTTTGTATCGCGATGCCGAGGAGATGCTGGAGCAATTGCGCGTGCTCGGTGAATTGATGACGGCTCTGGGCGCGGATGCGCTTCCGCGCGCACGGGGCTTTCGACACCGTGGGACGGCGGGGAGCACGCTTCCGAGGCGCGCAGTCGCGGAAAAGAGAAAGCGGATCGACGTTTATGAAACGCTGATGTCGCAGACGGGGGACAGAGTGGTGCGCTCGGTGATTTCGGGACTCATCTCCTCGGAGCGGCGGTGCGCCTCCCGTCTTGAGAGCGGAAGCCCTCTTGAAAGGTGTTCGGAGGAAGAAGAAAAAAATTGTGAATAATCTTTTAAAATGTCATCCTTTCTTGACGTGGACGACAAAATGACGAAAAAGGGCGACAAAAAACTACATATTGCGGTCTATGCTCAAAAAATATCACAAAATCATGAAAAAAATATAGAAAAACGTATTGACAAAATATTGCTGTTTTGATACAATAAAATGGATCAAGTGTACGTCGATTCAAAAAAGACGTTTGTCGCACTTGGTTTTGATACGCACCCTTCCAAAAAAGCCCCGCACAGCGCAGAGAGTGGGGGCTTTGGTCGGTGCTCCCAAAAAACAAATGCCGCAAGCTCCCACGGGGGCTTTGGTCGGCATATCCAAAAACCGAATGCCGCAAGCTCCCATGGGGGCTTTGGTCGGCATATCCAAAAAAACGAATGCCGCAAGCTCCCACGGGGGCTTTGGTTGGCGTACCCAAAAAAACGAATGCCGCAAGCTCCCACGGGGGCTTTGGTCGGCGTACCCAAAAACGAATGCCGCAAGCTCCCATGGGGGCTTTGGTTGGCATATCCAAACAACGAATGCCGCAAGCTCCCACGGGGGCTTTGGTCGGCATATCCAAAAAAACGAATGCCGCAAGCTCCCATGGGGGCTTTGGTCGGCATATCCAAAAAAACGAATGCCGCAAGCTCCCCGAGGGGGCTTTGGTCGGCGTCCTCAAAAAACGAATGCCGCAAGCTCCCCACGGGGGCTTTGGTCGGCATATCCAAAAACCGAATGCCGCAAGCTCCCCGAGGGGGCTTTGGTCGGCGTCTTCAAATTTGTTTTTGATCAGCTCCCACGGTGGGGCTTTGGTTTCTGTGCGTGTTTTCAGTCAAAGGAAAGGAAGTGACGGGTTCCTATGCGGAGAGGTTATTACGGGCGGCGACGTCAGTGGCGGCTCGGTACGTTTCTGGTGATCATCCTATTGATCGCCGTCTTTTTGGTGTCCTGTATGGCGGGCGGCGACGTGCTTTGGGTGAGGGGCTTTTTCGGTTGGGACAGCGAGGCACTCGCCGAAGAGGAGGCGATTGCCACCCTCGACGTGTCCGGAGACGTGGCGCGGCAGCTGGGGGAGAGCATCCTTTCCGTTGTCGGAGATCACACGACACTTTACGCGTTTTCTACCGCTCAGGAGGCGGCGGCGCTCTATCGGGGCGCGGTGCTGAACACCATGCTGCTTGAAAATTATTCTGCCTACACGGGAAATTCCGCTTTGCTTGAAAAGGCTGCGGAGGAATATCCGCGCGTCGGACTTGTGACCTTGATCCCGAAGGAGGATCTGGAGGCGCGCCTGACACGGCTCTTCGGCGGTGGCGGCATCGGTCACAAGAGCGCGGGGACGTTTGAATATCTGGATCGCGTCGGTATGTATACGACCGCCGTGCAGGCAAGAGAGGAGCGCGCAAGACTTTCCCCGATTTCCCTGGAGGAGACCGAGCACAGCTATCGGATGCGCTTTGTGCTTTCCATAGGTCGAGAGACCTCCGAGACTTACACGGCAATTTTTGAAAAGTGCGAGGGTGGCACGGGGAACTGGAAAATGTTAAAATGCGAGTAGAGCACAATCAAAAAAGCACTTATGCGGAACTCCACATAGGTGCTTTTTGAAATATTCGCAAAAAATTTTGGAAAGCGTGTCACATTTTGGGAAAAAATGTGTCTCTATAGATTAGAGAGTATACGAACTCTTCGGAAAGGAGACATTTATGGATCAGAACGAACAGTACAAGAAGGGCGGAGCGGGGATCGCGGATGAAAAGATCGTTGAGCTCTACTGGGCGCGTGACGAGCGCGCCATCAAGGAGACCGACGTCAAGTACGGAAAATATCTTTTCACGATCGCCTACAACATTCTGCATGACAGATTGGATTGCGAGGAATGTGTAAATGACACCTACCTTGGTACGTGGAACAGCATTCCGCCCGCGCGTCCCACGGTATTCCACGTGTTCCTCTCCAGGATCACGCGAAACATTTCGATCAACCGTTATAAGAAGGAGCATGCCGCAAAGCGCATTCCCGGGGAGCTTTTGGTTTCCCTTGAGGAATTGGAGGAGAGCGCGCCGCTGCCCTCCATGGAAGAGGACGACGAGGCGGTCAGACTTCTTTCCCGCATCTTCAACGAGTTTGTGGCAACGCTGTCACACAGGGAGGAATTCGTATTCGTTTGCCGCTATTACTACTCCGACAAGGTTGATACCATCGCAAAAATGCTTGAGGTGGATACAAGAACCGTTTACAGAGATCTTGAAAAAATCAAGAGCGGCTTGCGTGAAAAGCTGGAAAGCGAGGGATATTCCATATGAATAAAAATCAAAGACGGATTTTGGATGCGGTTTCCTCTCTTGACGACGAGGTGGTCGACCGCGTATCCAACGATCGGTTTTTCCGATTGAACGCCCTTTGGGCAAGAACGAAAAAGCGCAACCGCCGCATTCTCTTCTCCTCCATCGGAGCGGGAGCTTTGGCAGCTTGCATTCTGATTCTGGCACTGCTTTTGCCCACTCTGCTTCTCCCCGGGGACGGTGAGGATCCCTCGGACGGAATTCCCGTCTCCCCTGACGGAAAGCAGGTGCCGATCTACCAGGGCATGAGCGTTTCCAATGAGCCGCCCGTGGTTAAGGAAAGCGCGCAAGGAAACGGCATGCTCCTTCTCTCCGCGCAAGGAGACATTCACGGACACCGCCCCGAGATCGATCGGGACAAGCCCTTCGGGCAATCGAAGAAGGACGTGGCGGAGTCGATCCGCGAGAGCCTTGAGATCGATCACGCGAAGGACGAGCACTACTATGCCGCGAAGAATACGGACATTTATATTACGGTACATCTTTCCAACCCCGATGAGTTTGAAATTCTTTCCTTTACTCTCAACGGCGTGAAGTATTCCAGCTATATGTTCGAAACGGGCTCGGATCTTGAGAATCTTGTGCTCAAGGTCAACACGGGCGAAAATGAGGGCATTGCGGAATACACCATCGATGCCATCAAGTACGTGGACGGAACCGACATCAAGGACGTTCGCATGGACGGTGAGCGCACCGTGAAGGTGATCATCACTCCCGAGGCGCAGCCCAAGGCAGAGATGACGGTGGGCGCAGGCTTATACAGCATTGATGCTGCGGTCAAGGTAGAGGACACGCTCTCCTTGATCGGTAAGGGCGAGAACGTCGGTGTGTTTGCCTACCTTTACGACGGAGAGAGCCTGATCGGGGAAAAGGAGCTTTCCGTCGGTGAGAACACGGTGTCCTTCGACGGACTTTCCCAGAACACCCTGTACGAGGTTGCCGTGGTGGCACTCTATGATGCTTTGGACGGAGAGGGCATTTCGATGCATCTGCTTGCCCGTGAGGCGATCTACACCGAGGCGTACGTCCTCTTTGACGAGGTAGAAATCTACGGAGAAAAAATCACCTTCTCGCTGCTTTGGAACGAGGCGGTCGCAAAGGAGGAGCGCGTGCTTTCCTCGCTTGAAATTTACGAGGACGGCGCGAAGCTGAAGAATCTTGAGGGCGGTACCACGGAAATTGCGGGCTTGAAGAGCGAAACGGAGTATACGCTGCGTGCGACCTGTGAAACGGAAAGCGAAACGGTGAAGCTCACGCTTACGTTTGCCACCGAAAAGCTGTACGAAATGACCTTTGCCACCAACGGTGGCGCGGCAATGCCTCCGTTCAGCCTTTCCGTCAAGGATGAATTGCCCATTCCCACACGCGAGGGCTACACCTTCGGCGGCTGGTATCGTGACAAGCTTCTTTCCGAGGCGGTTGTTGCCGTTCCCGCGGGTGGCGGCACGCTGTACGCCTATTGGAAGGAAGAGAGCCGTCCCTCTGTCTTTGGAGAGATAGAACCCTGCGAGGGAGGTCTTGCTCTCTTTGGCTTGGCAGCGGGTGAGGTGCATACGAGTCTCACGGTTCCCGCATACGTGGGTGACGTTCCCGTCAAATACGTGGGGCTGACCGAGGATACCAATTTGAAGGAAGTCGTTCTTCCCGATGGGATAGAGACCTTCAACCTCGGAGGCTGTACGGCGCTGGAGAGCATCCGTATTCCCGACAGTGTCACAGCCATTCCGTTCCAGGCGTTCCTCGGGTGCACGGGCCTTCGCACGGTGACGCTTCCGAACACCTTGAGAAAAATCGAATCCCATGCGTTTTCCGGTTGCACGGCACTGGAGAGCATCACGCTTCCCGACGGACCGATTGAGATCCAAAGGGGTGCTTTTGAGGGATGTGCGCGTGTCGGCGAGAGCGAGGGCGGCGTGACCTATCTTGGCGACACTGCCATTTATTATGACGGCAGCGTTTCCTCTGTGACGCTCAGAGAGGGCACGCGGACGGTGGTAAGCGGTGTCTTTGAAGGACATCTTACCCTCCGCTCCATTGACCTTCCCGCAAGCCTTGAATCTCTTCCTTACGGTGCGTTTTCCACTTCGGGACTGACGAATGTGACCTTCTCTCCCGCGAGCCGACTGAAGCGCATCGAAAGCTTTGCGTTCGAGGGAACAGGCATCCGATCCATTACCGTTCCCGCCTCGGTTGAAAGCATCGGGGGAAATGCGTTCGATCTTTGTATGTCGCTGGAAACCGTCACGTTTGCCGCGGGCTCTGTATTGCAGACGATTGAGAGCGGTGCATTCACTGATGCGGACAGTCTTGAGAGCATCACGCTTCCCGCGTCCTTGAAGACGATCGGAGACCGCGCGTTTGCGGGCTGTAACCTTTTGAAGTCGCTGACAATTCCCGCAGGTGTCACAAGCATCGGAGCTGACTTTTACAGCGAAGACCTTGAGGAATTGCACGTTCTCTCTGATGCCGATTGCACGTTGAGGCTTTCCGATCTTTCTCAGCTCAAGAAGCTGTCGATCGGTCTTGGAAGCCGCATCCGCTTCAATGGCTACACGGGATCTCAGGATGCGATCAACGCGCTTCCCAACGGGGCGATCGCTCTTGAAGAAATCCACGTAAGAGATATCAGAGCATGGCTCAATCAGAGCTTCAACGTCTCCTATTCCGAGGTTGGCTATCCCATCGCGGCGGACTGTCTCCTTGCGGGGGCAACGCTCTATCTTAACGGGGAGGAGCTTCGGAACGCGGTGATTCCCGACGGTGTCACGAAGATCGGAAATCTCGCATTCGCGTTCTGTGACACGCTTGAGAGCATCACGATTCCCGCAAGCGTCCGTTTCATCGGCTCGTATGCCTTCGGAAGCCCCACCAACGCAAGCACGTCCCTTCAGACGGTGGAATACTTGGGAACGATCGAAGAGTGGGAGCGGATCAATTTGCTGACGGAGGATTCCGAGCTTCTCTCTTCTCTGAACGTCCGTTTTTCGCAATATTCCACCGTGACGGGGCTTGAGGATTTCTACGTCGAGGAACAGCCTGACGGTACCTACGTGATTGCGGGAATCCGTGACAAAACGAAGACGGAATTGATGGTTCCCACCAACGTATCGGGTGTTAAGGGGTATATCTTTGAAGGTTGCGCGGCGTTCAAGAGTGCGACCGTTCCGAGCTGGTTACTTCCGTCTCTCCCCAAATTTGAGCTTGAAACGTTGGTGATCAACGGCGGTACGGAAATCGCCGACGATGCGTTTGCAGGCTGTTCGTGGCTTCGCTCCGTTACGATCACTTCCTCCGACGTCAAGAGCATCGGTGACGGGGCGTTCGCCGAGTGCGAAGCATTGGAAACCGTGGTGCTGCCCGAGGGCTTGGAAACCATTGGAGAGTGCGCGTTTATTTCCTGTAGGGCAATTTCAAGCATCTCTCTTCCGACAACCTTGAAAAAAATCGGCATTCAGGCGTTTGAGGGGTGCGATCAGATACGGGAGAGCGAGGACGGTGTCATTTACGTAGATGACTGGATGGTCGGTTGCATCCAACGCAAAAATATCCACGGTGTTACTATGGATCGGGTGGACTGTATTCTCAGAGAAGGAACAGTGGGCATTTCCGATGGGGCGTTCGAATTCTCCTATAACGAGTATATCGTCTATATTACCGAAAGCGTCAAGTATTTAGGTGAAGATAATTTCCACGGAACCTTCGGCGAGATCCGCTATGCGGGAACAGAAGGGGAGTGGGAGACTCTGATTTCGGGGCTGAGCGCGTATGGACTGGGTGAGCTCAACCGGAGCTTTACCGTTTCATACGAGGTCACGTTCCCCACGTCTTACAATGATTTGACCGCATTTCCTCATGCCAACAGCGACGGTTTGGGTTGATGACCGAGCCGTGCCGAGCAAGTAAAAAAATCATCCCCCCAAGTGTTTTTCGCACTTGGGGGGATGATTTTTTCACTTCGTCATTTTCTCCTGTTTCACCTTGTGGTCAACGACGTGACGGGATGCCAATTCGTCGTGGATGTCCTCCAAGGTGATGCCCGCTTCGATCATCAGCACCATGACGTGATAGGCAAGGTCTGCGATTTCGTAGACCGTTTCTTTTTTGTCCTCTGCCTTGGCGGCGATGATGACCTCGGTGGATTCCTCACCGACCTTCTTGAGGATCTTGTCCAGTCCCTTTTCGAAAAGATAGGTGGTGTAAGAGCCCTCCTTCTTGTCGGTCTTTCTGCCTTCGATCAGCTTCATCAGTCCTTCGAGCGAGAAGGCATGGCGCTCTTCGCTTTCGAACACGGGATCGTTGAAGCAGGACTGTGCTCCCGTGTGGCAGGCAGGACCGTCCTTTTCCACCGCGACGACGAGCGCGTCTCTGTCACAGTCGGCGGTGATGGAGACGACGTGCTGATAGTTTCCGCTGGTCTCTCCCTTGAGCCAAAGCTCTCCTCTGGAGCGGCTCCAGAAGCAGGTGAGCCCCTTTTCCATGGTGATGCGGAGGCTTTCGCGGTTCATATAGGCGAGCGTCAGAACCTCCTTCGTTTTTGCGTCGGTTACGATGGCGGGAATGAGCCCGTCACGGTCAAATTTCAATTCGTCAATGTTCAGCATGGCTGTTCCTTTCCCTAAAAGAATTACAGGCGCGCGGGGATTCCCGCGTCCTTCATGGCTTTTTTCAGATCCGAGATTCTGACCTCTCCGAAGTGGAAGATGGAGGCGGCAAGCCCCGCGTCCACCTCGGGGATCGTTTGAAAGAGGGTGATAAAGTCTTCGATCTTACCCGCGCCGCCCGAGGCGATGACGGGAACCTTGACCGCGTCGCAAACGGCGCGGAGCATTGCAAGGTCAAAGCCCCCCTTGACACCGTCGGTGTCGATGGAGTTGACCACGATCTCGCCCGCGCCCATCGAGACGCAACGCTTGATCCATTCGATGGCTTCATGCCCGTGTCCACTCTTCCGCCCTTGGAGAAGACGCGGAATTCGCCTCCCACGCGCTTGACGTCGGCAGAAAGCACTACGCACTGGTCACCGTACCGCTTTGCCGCCTCGTAGACAAGACTTGGATTGCGGATCGCGCCCGAATTGACGCTGACCTTGTCAGCCCCCGACGAAAGCACCCGTTCGAAGTCGTCCAGCGTGTTGATGCCGCCGCCCACGGTCAGAGGAATGAAGACACCCTTGGCGGTTTCCTTGAGGATGTCCGTAAAAATGCGTCGTCCCTCCGCACTTGCGGTGATGTCGTAAAAGACCAATTCGTCCGCTCCCGCACTGCTGTAGGCATGTGCCAGCTCAATGGGGGAGGAAACGTCGTGCAACCCTTCAAAGTTGACACCCTTGACCACGCGTCCGTCGCGCACGTCAAGGCAGGGGATAATTCGTTTTGTGATCATGTTGCCACCTCGATTGCCTCTCTGAGGTCAATTGCCCCCGTGTAGTAAGCCTTTCCGATGATCGCACCGTAAAGCCCCATGTCGGCAAGTGCCCCAATGTCCTCTACGGTGGAAACACCGCCCGAGGCGATGATGTCCATTCCGTAGGTGCTTGAAAGCTCACGGTAGAGTGCGCGGTTGGTGCCCATCATGGCACCGTCGCGCGAGATGTCGGTGCAGATGACGGTGCGGACACCGAGATTCTGCATTTTCAAGAAGAAGTCATGCGCGCTGACGGCGGTCTTTTCGGTCCAGCCGCGGATGGCGACAAAGCCGTCGGAGAGGTCGATGCCCACCGCGATTTTTTCTCCGTGCTTTTCGATTGCCGCCTTGAGAAAGGCTTCGTCCGTCACGGCGGCAGTGCCGAGGATCACGCGGTCGATGCCCGCGTCAAGATAACGGTCCACGACCTCCATCGAGCGGATGCCGCCGCCCACCTCGCAAAAGAGGCCCGACGCGCGCTTGATGGCAAGCACCGTGTCAAGATTGGGTGTCGTTCCGTCCTTTGCGCCCTCCAGATCCACGATGTGAACGAAGGATGCGCCCGCGTCGCGGAAGGCGACGCCAAGGCTCGCGGGATCGTCGCTGTAAACGGTCATTTGCGCGTAGTCGCCCTTGTAAAGGCGCACCGCGCGACCTTCGTAAAGATCGATTGCGGGGAAGAGATTCATGCCGTTACCTCCATTTCGCAAAAGGCGCGCAGGATCGAAAGTCCGACCTCGCCGCTCTTTTCGGGATGGAACTGACAGCCCATCACGTTGCCCGAAGCGACGGCGGCGGTGAGGGGCGCACCGTATTCGGCGGTGGCGATCACCGCGTCGGCACATTCCGTCGCGTAATAGGAATGCACGAAATACACGCAGTCACCCTCCTTGACGTGAGAAAAGAGGGGAGAGGGACGCGTCAAGTGCAGCGCGTTCCAGCCGATGTGGGGGATTTTGAGATTTGAGGGAATCACGTCCGCGATCGGGCGAACGCTGCCCTTGATCAGTCCGAGCCCTTGATGCTCTCCGTATTCAAAGCCGTGCTCAAACAGAAGCTGCATGCCAAGGCAGATGCCAAGGAGAGGCTTTCCGCGTTTGGCTTCCTCCGTGACCACGCGATCCAGTCCCGATGCGCGCAATTTGTTTGCGGCATCTCCGAACGCGCCGACCCCCGGAAGGAGGATGCGATCGGCAGTGCGGATCAGGGCTTCGTCGCTCGTGGCGACCGCCTCCGCACCGATGGCGCGGAAGGAGGAGACGAGGGAAAAGAGGTTTCCGACGCCGTAATCAACGATGGCAATCATCACAGCACCCCCTTGGTTGAGGGAATCTCATTCTGTCTCTTGGGATCGATGGCGACTGCCTCCCCGAGTGCTCTCGCGCATGCCTTGAACATGCCTTCGATGATGTGATGCGAGTTTTCGCCCGCCAATTGACGGATGTGAAGGGTACACTCCGCGCGACGGGTAAAGGCGAGCCAGAATTCCTTGGAAAGCTCGGTGTCAAACGTGCCCACCTTTTCTGCGGGAATGTCGGCGGTATAGGCAAGATAGGCTCTTCCCGAAAGATCGACGGCACAAAGGATCAGCGCCTCGTCCATCGGAAGAATGATGTCTCCGTAGCGACGGATGCCGCGCTTGTCTCCGACGGCTTCGAAAAAGGCGCTTCCCAAAGCGATGCCGATGTCCTCCACGGTGTGGTGGTCGTCCACCTCCACGTCACCGTGGCAGGTGACGGTAAGGTCGAAGGAGGCATGCTTGGCAAACAGGGTGAGCATGTGATCAAGAAAGCCGCAGCCGCTCTTGATATCGCTTTTTCCCGTTCCGTCGAGATTTAAGGAGAGTGCAATGTCGGTTTCCGCAGTCTTGCGGTGAATTTCAAAGGTTCTCATAAAAGGTCCTTTCCTGTGGTTTCGTTGGGGGAAATGAAGGGCACGCGGACTTCCCGTCTTTGTGAAGGGCGTGCGATACGGAAGCCATGGCATTCCGTCACGCAAGAATTTCCTCCAGTGCCGCGACGAGGGCTTCCATCTCGGAGCGCGAGCCGACGGTGATGCGGTTGTAGTCCGCGATCTCGGGCTTTGTGAAGTGGCGCACTAAGATTCCGCGGCGGCGAAGCTCCCCATACACTGCCTCGCCCGACAGCGCGGTGTGCTTGACAAAGAGGAAGTTCGCCTTCGAATCGGTCATGGTGAAGCCGAGACGCGCAAGCTCACGCGCGGCGTATTCGCGGTTTTCGATGACGGTGCGGCAGCGCTCCAGCGTGACGTCGTTTTCCTCCAGCGTCGCCACCCCCGCCGCCTGCGTCATGGCGTTGACGTTGTAGGGGTTCGTGGAATACTTGACGGTGGCAAGGTCGCGGATGAGCGCGGGGCATGCCACTCCGAAGCCGAGACGCGCGCCCGCCATGGAACGGGATTTCGAAAACGTTCCCGTGACTAAGAGATTGTCATATTTGCGGCAGAGGGGGATCGCGCTCTCGCCTCCGAAATCCACGTATGCCTCGTCGATCACGACCACGTTGTCGGGGTTGGAGGCAACGATTCGCTCAATTTCGGAGAGTGGGAGAGAGATGCCCGTGGGGGCGTTCGGATTGGCAAGAAAGACGGTCCTTCCGATGCCGACGTAATCGTCCGCGTTCACGGTAAAGTCCGCTCGGAGAGGGATCTCTTGGTAGGGAACGCAGTCAATGTCGGCAAAGACGGGGTAAAAGCCGTAGGTAATGTTCGGGAAGACGGCGGGATGTCCGTCGTCACAGAACGCCATGAAGGCGAAATTGAGAATCTCGTCGGAGCCGTTGGTGAAGAGCACCTCGTCGCTCTCCGTGCCCATCACCCGACAGAATGCCGACATCAGATCGCGGCATTCGGGATCGGAGTACAGATGCACCCGACGTGCCGCCTCCTCCACCGCGCGCGTGACGCGCTCCGTGGGAGGGAAGGGGGATTCGTTGGTGTTGAGCTTGATATATTTTCTCTCCTTCGGCTGCTCCCCCGGTGTGTAGGGGATGAGAGATGCGTATTTTTGGCTGAAGAAACGGCTCATTGCTCCTCCTCCAGGCGCACGGTGGCACTTCTTGCGTGTGCGCTGAGCCCTTCCTTTTCGGCAAAGAAGGCAACGTCACCCGCAACGCGTGCAAGCGCGTCGCGCGTGTAGTAGGTGTACTGTGTCTTTTTGACGAAGTCGTCCACCGACAAGGGGCTGGAGAAGCGCGCCGTTCCACTGGTGGGAAGCGTGTGGTTCGGTCCTGCAAAGTAATCTCCCAGCGCCTCGGGACAGTATTTTCCCATAAAGATCGAACCTGCATGATGGATTTTATCGAGATAGCGGAAAGGATCGTCCACACAGATTTCAAGATGTTCGGGAGCGATACTGTTGGCAACCTCAACTGCCTGCAAAATGCTGTCGGTAATAATGATCTTGCCGTTGGTATCAATCGATGTTCTTGCAATTTCTGCACGGGAAAGCATCGGAATCTGAACCTCAAGCTCCTCTGCCACTGCTTTGGCAAGTTTCTCTGAATCGGTAACGAGTACCGCACTTGCCATCTTATCGTGCTCTGCCTGCGACAGCAAGTCTGCCGCTACGTATGCGGGA
>JAZSMX010000147.1:0-14599 GCA_045536125.1 Eubacteriales bacterium
CTTTGCGCTGAGGGGCAAACCGAAATTCGCGGTGTGGAATACATCCGTCGCGGATATGACAGCATCGTGGAAAAATTGCAAGGGCTTGGCGCCGTCATCACCGAAATCACCGTGGATGACACCGCGGAGACAAACGCATAAAAAAACACAAAGAAGCCTCGCTTGAGACACTTGACGTACCTTGGTACGCCGACAGCGTCACGAACGGGGCTTCTTTATTTGAATATTTTATCTCACCCGACGCACTCCCCTTCTTCCCCTCTTTATTTTGGTATATAATGCCTTGAATACCGCTCCCATCCCTCCGTCAATACTTTCTATATCAAAGGAAAAACGGAGTTGTGACATGCACTATAACAAGGTTGAAATTTGCGGAGTCAACACCTCAAAGCTGAAGGTGCTGACAGACGATGAAAAAAGCGAGCTTTTGGCGCGCATCAAGGAAGGCGACGATCAGGCTCGCAGTGAGCTGATCAACGGAAATCTCCGCTTGGTGCTTTCCATCGTACAACGCTTTTCGGGACGCAAGGAATGCATGGACGACCTTTTTCAAGTGGGGTGCATCGGACTTGTCAAGGCGATTGATAACTTCAATACCGATTTGGACGTCAAATTCTCCACCTATGCCGTTCCCATGATCATCGGGGAAATCCGCAGATATTTACGGGACAACAATGCCATTCGCATCAGCCGCTCTGTAAGGGATCTTGCCTATCGCGCCATGCAAGCGCGCGAGGAGCTGACCGCAAAAAAAGAAAGCGAGCCGACCGTGGACGAGATCGCTACTCTCCTTGGGGAAAAGAGAGACGCGGTGCTTCACGCCATGGAGGCGATCATAGAGCCGATCTCTCTTTACGAGCCTGTATTTAACGACAACGGGGACTCCCTGTATCTGATGGATCAGCTTTCGGACACCTCCTCGGGAGATGAAATCTGGCTGGAAAACATCTGCCTGCGCGAAGCCATGAAGCGTCTTGGGGAGCGTGAGAAAAAGATCATCAACCTTCGCTTTTACAAAAACAAAACGCAAATGGAGATCGCCGAGGAGATCGGGCTCTCTCAAGCGCAGATCTCCCGTCTCGAAAAAGGAGCGCTTGAAAAGATGCGAAAACAGCTGTGAGCGTGGGTTCGATTCCGACTGTTTTTCGGGCAAGTTGCTTTGAGAGTTCGGATCATTCGATTTTTGCAGCCTCGGTAATGTGTCTGCCGACGTAGCCGTTTTTGGCGATCAGCTCGCACGCCTCTACCACGCGGGCTTCAAAATCGGGCAGGTGGCAGACGTAATCCTTGTGAAAATACTGCTCATGGATCATAATCGACACAAAGCCGCCGCGCGTGGGGCTTGCCATGATCTCGCGAAGGATCTGCAGATTTTCCTTATGCGTGTTGAGATTTACGACCAGATCGATGCGTCCGAACAGAATGTCGGTCGCGGTGTCGTACCAAAAGTCACGTCCGTGAACATATTCGAGCAGATCGTTCGGAGCATAATAGGCAACGGGACACTCGTCCGGAATGAAATACCCCGTCATCGCTCGATAACCGAGCGCACGGAGTGCCCGTGCACCGTCCTCGTTGGCTTCACCGAAATGCACGGTCGTGCATTGGCTCAAGCTTTCCTCGCCGGCAAAGCGGCGGATCTCGGCATGCACGCGCTCGCAATCGCGACGCACGGTTTCACCGTCGGCAAATTTGTAGGGCTTGGGCGGAAATTCACTCTTCGAGTGGAAGGAAAGCTTCAGCCAATCGGCATTGGAGCGGAACTCGTCCTTGAATTTGTCGGTCATCATCGAAAGATTGAAGTAGGGACGCGCGTCAGAGAAATAACTGCGCGCTTCGTCGTCAAACTCATAGAACAGGTTGAGATGTACCTTCGCGCCCCACAGATCGTGCGCTTTTTTGTAAATGGCAAGATAAGGGTTCTCAAAGATCGACTTGTATTCATCCTTATGCTCGTTGATATCCCACAAAAAAATGATGTTGTCATCCGACGACAGACGGTATCCGCCGATGGGATTGGCAAGTCGGAGCACCCGAATTTTGCAAGACGCACCGTCGGTCAAGTCGCGCGCCTCCAATATTGTTTCGTTTTCGAGAACGTCGGCATAGGTGCGGTAGATGCCGTTTTCATAGCGTGCGGGAATGCCGTTGACCTCAAGCCGGTGATCCAAAGGGGCTTCGATCGAAACGGGGATGCGGATGCCACCGGGGATCTCCTTGCCGTCATAGATGTTGATGCAGTCACCGTCTATGGGAAACAGAAAGCGAACAGAATTGTTTTTTTGAAAATAATCTCTCATCGGATGCCTCCATTTTGTTTTTTTAACACCATCATACTCTCGGCAGGCAGGTTTGTCAAGAGGAAAAAATCCTTCCTCATTTTTTTATCACGAAAAAATCCATATGGATTGTTGATGCAGGTACAAAAAGCAATGCAAGCATTCGCGTACATTCGAATCGGCTTTGTTAGCGGTGGGATTCTGAACCCATATTTGCGCCCGAATGCGGCTGAATTTGAAACTCACCTTGCGCAAATACAATCGAATGCAAGCATTCGCGTGGGTTCGAATCGGCTTACAAGATTTCACCAATCAAAAAAGGAGGCATAAAGCCTCCTTTTTTGATTGGTGGACCTGGTGGGATTCGAACCCATGACCTCTGCGTTGCGAACGCAGCGCTCTCCCAACTGAGCTACAAGCCCGTCTTCGAACGCTATTATTATACATCCAACGCATTCGTTTGTCAAGTGTTTTTTTCTTATCTCACTTTGGGCTTACTTTCGCGTCCAAAAGATACGCTCACACCACGCTTCCCAAAAAAGTTGTTCCCTATCGGATGATACAAATCACATCAATGGCGCAAAGATGCGACAGATCTGTTGGAAGAGCCGCACGACAAAATTCGTCTTGCAGTCCTTGAGTGTGATCTCCCGACAGGAGTGTAACGTGTTCAAAAAGTCCTGTTCCACCGATGCAACCGTGGAGGTGCCGTAAAGACAGCATCCGCATTCAAAATGGAGATAGAGGCTTCTGTAGTCCATATTCACCGTACCGACCACCGCAAAATCTCCATCCGAGATTACGTTTTTGGCATGCATAAAGCCGTCTGTGAACTCATAGACGTGCACCCCCGCCTCGATCAATTCCCGATAATAGGAGCGCGTGGTAAAATGAACCGCGGGCTTGTCGGGGACGTACGGTGTGATGATGCGGACGTCCGCTCCACTCTTGGCGCAGAATTTCAAAGCGGAGATCAATTCGTCCCCAACCATCAGATACGGTGTTGTGATATACAAATAGTTCCGTGTCCTTTCAAACGCGTGCAAAAACACGTGCTCCCCGACGTTTTCAAGGTCCATCGGGCTGTCCGCATAGGGCTGCACCCAGCCGTCTGTGGGAGCACTCGCCACTCCCTCCAAAAGGCGCTGATCCTCCTCCGTACCGTTCAAAATATTCCACGTGCTGAGAAACATCGCGGTGAACGCAACCGCTCCCTCTCCTTGAAGTCTTATCGCACTGTCCTTCCAAGTGCCGAATCGGATCTTTTCTCCGATATATTCATCGGCAAAATTGACGCCGCCCGTATAAGCGATTTCTCCGTCGATCACAGTGATCTTTCTGTGGTCGCGGTTGTTTTGAAGCGTTGTCAGAAAGGGGTGGAATTTATTGAAAATTCTGCAGCGAATCCCGACCTCATGCATTTTTTTGTCATAGCGCGGAGGCAAGGTCAGAATCGAACCGAGATCATCGTAAATCAAACGCACGTCCACACCGTGGGAAGCGCGATCCTTGAGAATCTCAAGAATCGCATCCCACATCACACCCTCTTCAATGATAAAATACTCCAGGAAAATATAGTGCTTCGCATTTTTAAGATCCTCAAGGAGAGAGGCATGCATGTCCTTTCCCGACGAGAAATACGACGTCTGCGTATTTTGATAAACCGGAAACGCGGGCACTGTCTGGAGATAATGCAAGAGACGTCGATCCTTGTCCGCCGCTTCCGAGGCAGAACAAAGCGTTTCCTCGCTCCCGCCCAGAGCTTCCTTTTGCTTTTTTGAAAAATCCTCCAAGCGTTTCCGAAAGCCTACGCTTGCCGTTTGAAAATGGAACACCCAATAAAAGACACCGCCGTACAGGGGAAACAGAAGAATCAGAAACACAAGGGAGAGCTTGAACGCACTTTTATCCGATCTGATCATCAGATGCAATGCCGTTGCAATGCTGAGCGCGGTAAAAAAGAGTCCTACCCAACGAAAACGGAACGAGCTCAAAAGCATAAACACGAGCAAAACAATCTGAAACAGAATCGCTAAAATGATCAATAGCCTGCGCCCGAAGATCTTTCGCAAACGGCTTCTGTACTTTCGTTTTTTCATATTGGCACCTTTCTCTTGGCAATCACACATTTATTCTCGTATATATTGTAGCACAATTGCCCAAAAAAGTCAACGAAGAAGAAATTTGACGCATCTTTTTTTACAATATGTTATAAAAATCAAAAAAACCGCAAAAAACTCTTGACACAAAAAGGAGAATATGGTATAATACTGTCTTGGTACGGGCAAAAGCCCGTCTCTCTGCCATGCAAAAAATCAAAGCATGGTCGAATTAGTCCATAGGGAGGTAAAAACATGGAAAAGATTATCAACTCTTACGAAAGCATGTTTATCGTCAGCCTTGCAAACGGCGAGGAAGCCGCAAAGGCAACGGTAAACAAGTTCACCGGTCTGATCGCTGCAAATGCAGAGGTTATCGAGATCGATGAGTGGGGCAAGCGTCGCCTTGCATATCCCATTGAGGATATGAACGACGGTTACTACACCGTAGCAACCTTCAAGTGCGAGGGTGACTTCCCCGCTGAGCTTCAGCGTTTGATGAACATCGACGAGTCTGTAATGCGCGTCATGGTGATCAAGCTTGACCACGAGCCCGTTGCCAAGGCAACCGAAGCTCCTGTTGTCGAGGCTGCTGAAGAGGTTGCTGAAGAAGCTCCTGCACAGGACGCAGAGTAATTCCTCACAACACGAAAAAAGGAGGCATTTGAAGATGTCCAGCTTGAATCTTAACAAGGTCGTTCTTTGCGGAAGACTGACCGCTGACCCTGAATTGAAGCAGACCACCAGCGGCATTGCCGTTGTCTCCTTCACACTGGCTGTCAACCGCAGATTCCGCTCCGGCTCCGCGGACAACGCGCAGTCCACCCAGCAGCAGGCTGACTTTATCAGTGTCGTAGCATGGAGACAAACCGCAGAGTTTATTTCCCGCTACTTTAAAAAAGGCTCTGCCCTTTGCATCACAGGCTCTATTCAGACGAGATCCTGGCAGGATGCGCAGGGACAGAAGCGTTACGCTACCGAGGTTGTTGCCGACGAAGCAATGTTCGTTGACAGTAAGACCGACGGAGGCTCCGTCGGCGGTCAGTTCGGTGACAGCTACAACGCTCCGTCTTATTCTTCCGCGCCCGCAACGGCACCGAAGTTTGAAGAGCTCAAGACGGATGACGATCTGCCCTTCTGAGGAAGCGGCACACAAAATTAACAGGAGGATTTGATAAAAATGGATAACAACGTAACCAAGACGGAAGAAGTTGTACGCCCGGCTCGCCCCGCGAACAACCCCCGCAGAAGAAAAAAGGTTTGCATTTTCTGTGCAGACAAGGTTGCTTTTATTGATTACAAGGACAGCGCAAAGCTCCGCAAGTTCATCAGCGAGAGAGGAAAGATTCTTCCCAGAAGAATTTCCGGCACCTGCGCACTCCATCAGAGAGAGCTGAACACCGCAATCAAGCGCGCTCGTAACGTCGCTCTCCTTCCCTTCGTAACCGATTGATTACAGCCTTCGTGATAAGACAGCACCATTCCGAACGAAAGTAACAAAGGCTTTTGACCTCGGATGTGGAGCTTATCACAAGGAAAAAACAACAAAATAGCAAAACAGGGGGTGAGTCAAATGCGAACACGCATTTGACTCACCCCCTTTTTACGATGTTCGATCCCTGCCAATGACTTGAAAAAAGTTCGCACATTTCTGCGGCTCCCCCCATCGAAATCCATCAGCAATTGCATTGCCGTAGGGAGCGCACAGCTTTGAGAGCTCAAACAATTCGGAGGAACAAGGAGAAGCGGTATAAGATGTTGCCCAATCTTTTGACGTGGTTTATGCAATCGTTCCCTGCTCAATGCCGCACCGCTTGAGATCGTCAATTTTAAGGAAAGCAATCTTTACGGCGACAGATGTTTTCATTCTCTTTTTCGGTACGCTCTTGCAATGCTCATTTCCGTATGGTATAATAGCAATGACAGGCATCCCAAAATACGGAATGAAACGGAGGTCTTATGATGCTTCAGCCGAGCAAAACAACCGTCGCGATGCTTGAGGATATCGAGCGTCGCATTGATCCCGACGCAGAAGCCGATTTCAGAGAGCAATGGCGTGCTTTTTTGAAGAATGAATTTACGGGAGATATTTTTTGTCCGAGGCGGGCAACACTTTCAAAGCCAAGCTTCGCTTATCCGAACGTACACATCAATGATGCGATTGAGGATTACGATCTGATGCTGCAATCAGAGCTTTCTTCCCTTTCCTACTGTCTCGGCAACCCCTCACGAACATTGGGGTTGTGGCTCGGAGGCTACGGCACGGGGACGCTCTCCTCGGTATTGGGTGCCGAAATCTTTGTTGTACCGAGAGAGATGAATACCCCTCCGACCACGCACGTGCTTGGGAGCGACGATCGCATCCGTGAAATCGTCGAGCGCGGTGTACCGAGCCTTGAGGGCGGCTTTGGGCGACGCGTATTTGAGTGCGGAGAATACTTTGCTGAGGTCTTTTCGAAATATCCGAAGATCTCCTCGTTTGTCAATATGTTTCATCCCGATCTGCAAGGTCCTTTGGATATTGCGGAGCTTTTGTGGGGCGGGGATATGTTTTACGCAATGTACGATGAGCCGGAGCTTGTGCACGGACTGCTTTCGCTCATCACGGAAACCTTCACGGCGTTTATGAAGCGTTGGCAAACGATCTTCCCCTTGCATCCAGAGATCAACTGCTATAAATTCTATCATTATCTTGGTGGGATTCTCTTACGCTGTGATAGTGCAATGAATCTTTCACCGAGCCTCTACCGAGAGTTTGCAGTGCCGTACGACACCGAGCTGTACGCGCGATTTGGAGGCGGCGCGATGCACTTCTGCGGACGTGGAGACCACTACATAGAGGCCTTGTCCCTGGTTCCCGGGCTGACGGGCGTCAACCTCGCACAGCCGCATTATAACGATATGGAGACGATTTACAAAAACACCGTTGACCGCGGAATCAAGATTCTGATGCTTGACAGGGGCTGTGCCTTAAAAGACCAAACCCGCACGGGGGGATACCACAATTCTCTTAGCACGTGGTACGAATAAAAAAGAGCATACTGAAAAAAAGATGGAATGCGCTCCCTTGCTTTCCATCGGCGACATGATAAAATATTTTAGTTCCCAACATTAGGAGGCTTTTTATGTATCAAGTATGGATTCCCATATACAATCGAAAGTGGACACAAAGGCAAAAGGAGGAGCTGATTGAGCAGCTTCGCATTGCCAAGGTAGATCTCGTGCTTCTGACCGCCGGCAGAATTCTTTGCAATGAAGAAATGCGCCGTGCGGAATGCGAGATGTTCCGTGAAAACAAGGATTATATGGAAGCGCACGGATTTAAAGTCGGTGCTTGGCTTGCCCCCACCATCGGTTACGGCATGCCCTTTTACGGAGACAATGAGGCAGCGACCGACTTCACGCACATCCGCCGTCTGCGCTCCGAGAAAGTGCCCGGCTCTCCCGGCATGGAGCTTGACAAGGTGGATTTTCAGCTTCGCGAAGGAGAAACGCCCGGTGCGTTTTGCCCCTGGGATGAACGGTTTGTCGAAGAATTTCTCAAAACGATCACAGCCCTGGCGCGTCTCGGTGTCAAAACCATCATGCTGGAGGATGACTTTACACTCGGCGGCGGAAAATTCTGGCAGGACATCGGCTGCGCGTGTGACCGTCACATGGCAGAATATTGCCGTCGTTTGGGTGAGAACCTGACGCGCGAGGAGCTCGCCACACGCATTTTCACGGGCGGCAGAAACAAATACCGTAACGCTTGGATGGATTTGCAAAAGGAAACACTGCTCGGATTCACCAAAAAGATCGAGCAGGCGGTTCATGCAATTGATCCCGAAATCCGTTTGGGACTCTCTGCCAACGGATCTTCCTTTGAGATGGAGGGGGTCACAATTGACGAATTGGAAATGGCAATCGCGGGAGACGCAAAGCCCTTCCTCCGTCTGACGGGCGCTCCCTATTGGACACAGATGATGACCGTTGCGCCTTGCATCGAATCCATCCGTCTACAGAGCGTCTGGTGTAACGGTGACAAGATCGAGCTTGTGACCGAGGGTGACACCTATCCCCGTCCGCGACTCTGGGTGTCCTCATCCATCCTTGAGGGATATGACATGATTCTGCGCGCCGACGGATATACCCATACAATCTTAAAATACATGCTGGATTACAACTCTTCGCCCTCCTACGAAACCGGCTACGTTGCGCGCCATGCCGCGAACGAAGAGCATTACCGTGAGATCGAACGCCGTTTCGGAAACAAAAAGACCGTGGGACTTCAGCTTTTTGAAAAGCCGATGACCTTCCGTGACCGCATTTTTGACGAGGACGTCTCTATTTCAAATTTCCGTGTTCGTTGCGGCGGATACATGCCGCTTGCCGAGCAATGGCTGCTCAATGACAACTCGATCCCGATCACCTACGAGGAGGGAGACTATCCCTTGATGGCGGTGGGAGAGAACGCACAGTATCTGACAAAGGAAGATCTTGCGCGCGGTGTGATCCTTGACGCACAGGGAGCAAAAAGACTGCTTGAGCGAGGCATCGACATTGGTGTGGAATCGATGGAGCGCGTGAAAAATCCTTTCTGCGAATACTTCTTCGAAGCGGACGAATACACGCTTGCAAGCGTTCCTGCCGACGGTGTATTCTATGACATGAAGCTTAAAGACGGTTCGATCACCGACAGCGAATTCGTCATCACAGAGCCGGGACTCGGCGTCATCCCACCGCAAGGGATTGACGGAAAGCAGCGCTTCCCTTCCTGCGTCCGCTATGAAAATGCAGACGGAATGCGGTTTATGATCCTTTCCTTCATCCCCGAGACGGTAGCCACCACGAATGAGTGGATTCCCGGAATCTTCCGCAATTACCGCCGCCAAAGACAGCTCGCAAACGGATACTGTTGGCTTGCCCGCAAGCCGCTCCCCGCAATGTGCTACGGATCTCCCCAGCTTTACATCCTTTGCAAAAAGGATGAACATTCCATGGCGGTCGGTCTTTGGAATCTGTTTGCCGACAGCGTCATGCACCCCACTGTTGAATTGGATCAATGCTACGCGTCCGCGGATTTCTACCATTGCAGCGGTAAGCTTGACGGGGATCGCATCCTTTTGGATCAGGACATCCCACCGTTTGGGTTTGCCTTCTTTACAGTGTATCAATAAAAAGGGCTCATTCAGGCAAACAGACGCAATACGGAAAATGAAACACTCCCATCACTTTTGCGCGCACGCACCTCCCACCTTCGACATATATTGACATTGAAGGAGGTGGAAGCCTATGCACAAGGACCGTACGGGATGTACGTGTATCGTTGGTTCTATGACAACTGCCCTGCGTGCGGAGAGGCTGCTTGCGTCCATGGCGATCCCGACCGAGATCGTCAAAACGGACACGGGCATGGGTGGGCGCGGTTGTGCCTATGCACTCTCCTTTTCCTGCACACAGCAAAAAAATGTTCAAAGCATTCTTGAAAAGAACGGAATCCGCGTCAAAGGATTTTTAGGAGGCGCGGAATGATCTATCTTGACAATGCCGCCACAAGCTATCCAAAACCGCGCGCGGTCATCGAGGAATGTGTCGCGTCCATGCGTGACTACGGTGGAAATCCGGGACGCGGCTCGCATCCTCTTTCTCTGCGAGCCGCTGAAAAAATATACGAATGCCGCGAAGAGGTCGCCCGTCTGTTCTCGTCTCCCCGCCCCGAAAACGTCTCGTTTACGATGAATGCCACCATGGCACTCAATACCGTGATCAAGGGTGTTTTAAAGTCAGGCGATCACGTTCTGATCTCGGATATGGAGCACAACGCGGTCTTTCGTCCGATCCACGCGCTTGCGAGCCTCGGGAAGATTACCTACAGCATCTATCCGACCTTTGTTCTCTCCCCCGAGCGAAGGGATGAGGAGATCCTTCGGGCAATCAAATCACGCATCCGAAGAGAAACGCGCCTTCTGATCGCTTCACACGCATCCAATATTTGCTCCGCAACGCTTCCGATCGCAAAAATCGGCGCGCTCTGTCGGGAAAGAGGGATTCTCTTTTGCGTGGATGCCGCGCAGTCGGCGGGACATCTGCCGATCGACGTTTCCTCCATGCAAATCGACGCGCTCTGCTTTCCCTCGCACAAGGGGCTCTTAGGCCCTCAGGGGGCGGGCGGCATCGTATGGGGAGACGGGATCGATGCCCGAACCCTGATAGAGGGTGGGAGCGGATACGATTCCTTCAACCCCGAAATGCCCCCCGAAGCCCCCGAGAGATACGAGGCAGGAACACTTCCCACCCCTTCCATCGCAGGACTTTGCGAGGGCATCCGAACGCTCCAGCTCCAGGGGGTGGAGAAAATGCATGAGCACGTCACCGCTCTTTGCACAAGGCTCTCGGCGCATCTTTCCGCATTCCCCACGGTGACGGTGCATGTAAGACATCACACGGGTGAGCTGCTTCTCTTTTCCGTCCGCCATCTTTCCTCGGATACCGTCGCAGGGGAGCTTGCCAAAAAAGGAATCTGCGTTCGCTCGGGCTATCACTGTGCGCCCATGGCGCATACCGCGCTCAAAACTCCCGTGGGGGGTGCTGTCCGCGTCAGCCCGTCCTTCTACACCGACGAGGAAGAAATCGACGAATTTGCAAGCGTGCTTGAGGACGTTTTGAAAAGGCTTTACAGAAACTAAAAAAACGCACTCCCGATCTGTCAAAGACAGATCACGGGAGTGCGTTTTTTTTGGCTCAGTTAAAATATCCTTCTCTGTAAAGAAGCTCTGCGATCAGCACAGCACCGCCTGCAGCACCGCGCAGAGTGTTGTGAGAAAGTCCTACAAACTTGTAGTCAAAGAGGGTGTCCTCGCGAAGTCTTCCCACGGTCACACCCATACCGCCGTAGATGTCACGGTCCAATTTTGCCTGAGGACGGTTATCCTCTTCAAAATAGGTGACAAACTGCTCGGGGGCATGCGGAAGCTTCAATTCCTGGGGCTTGCCCGAGAAGTTCTTCCATGCGTCAAGGATTTCTTCACGTGTCGGCTTGTTTTCAAAGCGCACGAACACGGCTGCCGTATGACCATTGGTTACGGGCACGCGGATGCACTGTGTGGTGATCAGAGGCGCATCTGCTTTGACGATCTCACCGTTTTCAACGTGTCCCCAAACGCGCAGAGGCTCTTGCTCGCTCTTCTCCTCCTCGCCACCGATGTAAGGAATGACGTTGTCGATCATCTCGGGCCACTCGTTGAAGGTCTTCCCCGCGCCTGAGATTGCTTGGTAGGTGGTGGCAACAACCTCCTTGATACCGTACTTGAGAAGGGGCGTCAGTGCCGGAACGTAGGACTGAATGGAGCAGTTGGGCTTCACGGCAATGAATCCGCGCTTCGTGCCGAGACGCTTGCGCTGTGCCGCAATGACCTCAAGGTGCGCGTCGTTGATTTCCGGAATCACCATGGGAGCGTCCGGAGTCCAGCGGTTTGCGGAGTTGTAGGAAACGACGGGGATCTCTGGCTTGGCATAAGCCTCCTCAAGCGCCTTGATCTCTTCCTTCTTCATATCCACCGCGCAGAAAACGAAGGAGCACTTCTCTCCTACCTCCTTGATGTTTGCAGCGTCGAGAACTACCATGTCCTTATATTGCTCGGGCATCGGAATATCCAGCTTCCAACGTGAGCCAACCGCCTCGGCATAGCTCTTTCCCGCGGATCTTGCGGATGCCGCCAATACGGAAACCTCAAAATAGGGATGGTCTGCAAGAAGTGTCAGAAAACGCTGACCGACCATACCGGTCGCACCGATGACACCGACTTTCATTTTACTCATAATTACTCACTGTCCTTTCTGAATGATCTAACGTGTGAAAAGATGTATTATATTATACATGAAAAGACGGAAAATTGCAATAGCTTCTTGACATTTTTTTACCGAAATAGTATAATAAAATGCAGATGATATCTGATGTTTTTTTGGGGAGAATGCTTATGAAGCTTCAATTGGTTGCAACCTGCCTGTTCGGTCTTGAAAAGCTGCTGGGTGAGGAAATCGACGCGTTGGGTCTGGAACGGATCAACACAATGGACGGAAGAGTTACCTTTTGGGGTGAGGAAGCCGACGTCGCTCGCGCCAACCTCGCTTTGCGCTGCGCGGAGCACGTTTTTATCAAGCTGGGCGCTTTCCCCGCCTTGAGCTTTGACGAGCTTTACGAGGGAGTCAAGGCTTTGCCGTTTGAGGAGTGGATCGGAAGGCTTGACGCTTTTCCCGTCAAGGGACATGCCATCAAAAGTCGCCTCTATTCCGTTCCCGACTGTCAAAGCATTGTCAAAAAAGCGGTGGTAGACCGACTTTCAAAGCACTACAATATCCGGTGGTTCGCGGAAAGCGAGGTCAAATATCAAATTGAATTTTTCATTTTCAAGGACACGGCAACGCTCATGATCGACACCTCGGGCATTCCGCTTCACAAGCGCGGATATCGCCCTACGGCAGGTCCTGCCCCGTTGCGTGAAACGCTGGCGGCGGCATTGGCGTTGACCTCGCGTCCAAGGGAGGATACCCTGTTCTGGGATCCCATGTGCGGCTCGGGGACGATCGCCATTGAAGCGGCACTCATTCTTTCCAACCGTGCGCCGGGACTTGGCAGAAGCTTTGCGTCCGAAGCGTTTCCGCGCATCTCTCCTTCCCTTTGGAGGGAGGCAAGAGAATGGGCACAGGGACGCATCGTCAAGGACACCCAATACGAAGTATATGCATCCGATATCGATGAGGATATTCTTGACACGGTGTATGAAAACGCGCTTCGCGCAGGCGTTGAGGAGCATCTGAACATCTTCTGTGCCGACGTCCGAAGCATCAAAAAGCCCGACGGGCGGCGCGGAACGGTCGTATGTAACCCCCCTTACGGAGAACGGCTGATGACACCGACCGAGGCAGAGCAGCTTTACCGTGACATGGGGCGCGCCTTTTCGGCGCTTTCCCCGTGGCAGATTTATATCATCACGTCGCATCCGCAATTTGAACGCTGCTACGGTCGGCGCGCCGACAAAACAAAAAAGCTTTACAACGGAATGATTCCGTGCCGGCTGTATCAATATTTCAAGCCCAAGGATTTCAAAAAACAGTGAGGTAAACGGTATGGAGGGACGCTCATACAAGCTGAACAAAATCGAACGCAAGAAGACCTTCGACGTTTCCGCGTTTGTCAGTGCCTACTATTTTTCTTACAAGCCTCGTTTCGCGCCCCGTCCCGAGACCTACGATTTTTCGCAGATCTTTCTCATTCTTGAGGGAGACGGGATCTACACCACGGAGCATGGGAGCTACCCCTTCTCCTCGGGAATGATGATCTACCGCCCCGCCAATCACACCTCCACCTATGAATGGATCAGCGAGAACGTCCGTTTCGGGCTGATCAGTCTCGTTTGCGATTCAGAAGCCATGGACGTCATCGGGGACGCACCGATTCCCCTGTTCGGCGAGGAAAAAGCCGCGCTCTATGATCTGATCCGAACCAGTGCCCGTGTGTGTGAAGATCTCCGTGAAAACGACGAAATGATCGGAATGCGCTTCAAGCCCGACACGCCCGACGTGGTTCTTGATTTTCTCTCCTCTTCCATTGAGCGTTTTCTTTGCATGCTCTATTGCAGACTTCGGGGAGTGACGCTCTTAATCGACGAATCTCAAAAGGCAAACCGATACATTGATGAATCGACCTTCATCGAAAGCGTCAAGAAATATCTTGAGGATCACGTGACCGAAGCGCTCACCGTCTCGCGCATCTGCACCGAATTCGGAATGAGCCAAACCACCTTGATGAAAAAATTCCGTCGGGAAACGGGACAAGGGATCATCGACTATTTTACCAACCAAAAAATTTCCGAAGCCAAGCGACTGATCCGCACCACCTCCCAAAGCTTTGCGGAGATTGCCGAGCACCTGAGCTTCACTTCTCCCAATTATTTTTCGCGTGTCTTCAAGGCGCGCGAGGGCATCACGCCCACGGAATACAGCAAATCCGTATCCAAACGCAACGTGACCGACATCTGACGGGCAACGGGGCATGCGTGACCGATTTCCACTCTGCTTTTTTACATAAAAGTTCACTCTTCACCAAAGCTGCCTAACAGCACGATCAAATAACGGCTCAAACAACGGCGCAATGCCGCACAGCAACACGGGGGTGAGTCAAATGCGAAAACGCATTTGACTCACCCCCATAGGGGCTCGGCAGATTTAGGCGAGAAGCGT
>JAZSMX010000153.1:0-36723 GCA_045536125.1 Eubacteriales bacterium
GTGGAATATCCACCGTCATGGTGTGCCAGCTTCTCGCCGCCAACAAAGACGTCTGCGGAGGAGTTAGCACCGCGGATCTCAAGATAATAGCAATCGGCAATAGGCAATTCTGCCTTTTTCAAGGTTTTGACGTAAAGACAAGAGCCGCGGAAATAATCGTTGCCTCCGTCCTGTCCGTCAGTTGCGTTCCAGGAGTGCGGCAGATTGATGCTCTCTCCTTCACGCGCGCCAATATCGGTGGTATCCTTTACGAACAGCCACTGCTCGTTCAAATTCAAAACAGTTCTCACAGTATTTCTCCGTTTCTTCGTTTTTTAATATTATACAGGCTTTTGTTAAGTCACTGTTAAAAAAGTACGTTATCTTAAAAACGGCGTCCGACAGTCATATCGTACGGTCGGACGCCAAAAGGCAATCTCAATTATACGCCGGCTTCGTCCACGGAAGCAATCTCGACTTCCGTATCACGTCCAAGCGCCTTGTTCATTTCGTCAAGCTTCTTCTTGTCAAGGTTGTAAACAAGTCCCAAGCCAACAAACTGAAGGATTGCAGAGAAGAGATACGTGCCCGCTACGAGATAACGCATACGGACGGCAACCTCCCAAAGCTGGTTACCTTCGTTTACACCCTCGTAACCGAGAGCAACCATAACCACCAGAACCAATGCAGGACCAACGCCTTGCGCAAGCTTACGGAAGAAGGAATGCAGAGAGTATACGGTACCCTCCTCGCGTGCGCCTGTCTTCCATTCGTTGTAATCGATCGCGTCTCCCATCATCGCCCAGGAAACGGTGGAATAGATACCAAGTCCCAGAGAGAAGATCAGCTGAGAAATGATGTAAAGAACAAGATCAAGACCCGTATTATCGGGAGTAATGATAAAGAGCGCGGCTGCGGCTACGATAGAGCAAAGAGAACCGAAGGTAGCGAGCTCCTTCTTACCGAACTTCGCAACCATCTTACGTGCCAAAGGAGTGAAGCAAACGATCGGGATCATGGCAAAGAGCTGTACGATACCCGAGATCTGCACGTTCTTGAAGTAGGACTGGAAGATGACCGTAACAGCGGTAGCAGCCCCCTGCATACCGATGAACATACCCATCGCGGCAATGGTCGCGCCGACAGCGGGACGGTTCTTCATGAAGTTGATAAACGCCTTGAAAACGTTGAACTTGGGAGCATCCTCCTTGAGCGTGATGTCTTGCTCAACGCGGATCTCCGTGTTGCGGATCATGAACTGGAAGCAAATAAACCCGAGAACGCCCATAATCAGCGCAGCGATGAATACGCGCTCACCGATGAGGTTATTATCACTGTCGTAGATGATAAACGGCAGGATGACCATGGGAAGCATATTACCGAAGATAGAGCCGATCGAACGCCATGCGGACAAGGACGCTCTGTCCTTGACGTCATTGGAGATCAGGCCGAGCAATGAACCGTAAGGAACGTTTGCTACGGTATAGAAGGCATCCCATACGACATAACCTGCAATGAAGATGATCGCTCTTGCCCAAATGGGAGCATCGGGGAACGGAAGGAAGCAGCATGCGCCTCCGACGATCAGACCGAGTGAGCCTGCCCAGATATAGGTCAGGAACTTATTTCTCTTGTACTTGTGCTTATCCGTGTCGATCACAGATCCGATCAAGGGATCGTTGATGGCATCCCAAACCTGAACAATGATCAGAAGCAACGCATACCAAAGATCCATGCCCATAAACTGTGTCCAGAAAATAGACATCGTACTTTTGAGCGCAAAGCTCATGTTACAGCCGAGATCACCCGCTGCATATGCCAAGCAGTCCCGCATTCCAAACGCGCGCTTACCGTTGGCATCAAGCTTTGGTTCTTTTTTCATAACCTTTTCCTCTTTTTTCTTTATTTAACCCTACCGTTCGCGGTAAGGTCATCACCTTACATTATAATAATTTTTTGTCCAAAGTGTGAGTAAAATATTTCTATATTCTTGTATTTTTTTAATATTTCAATAAAAGTTTATTGCTTTATTCACAAAAAAGTGATATAATGTAGTTAAATATTGAAAAAATAATACAATATACACATTTTTGGAACTGTTTTGGAGGAGCGATTCATGCTTTACCGTGAGAAGCTATCTTTTTTATGTCAAGTCTTTCAGAGAAATCACATCAACGCCATCGTCATTGCGCGTGATGAGCTTCTCCGCTTACTGGAGGAAGAATCTCCGAACGATTTTTTTCCGTGCCGAAAAATCCTACGCGAGCACTGCCACACGTTCGAAGAAAACACAGTCTACAAATTGACAGACGCCTTTGCGCTTTGCTACCGTTACCTCGTCCTTCCTTCCACGGAAAAAGCAACTCTTCTTGCAATCGGCCCCTACCTTCCCGCGCCCATCACCTCCCAAAAAATCATGGAGATCGGCGAAAAAAACGATTTGCCACCCCAGATTCAAAAATCCGTTTTTGATTACTATTCCGCAATTCCCATACTTCCCCCGGATTCGCCGCTATGGAGCGTACTCCACACGTTTTGCGAAGATATCTGGAAGAGTGGTGTCTTTTATCTGTCCGAAATTACGGAAGAAGAGCTTCCAAGCTCCAATCTTTTCAATCCGCTTGGCCATGGAGTGGATCAAATCGATACCTTGGTCAACATGAAAACGCTTGAGAAAAGATATTCCTTTGAAAACGAAATCATCCATGCTGTCACCACAGGGAAGCCCCATTTGGAGGATTTGCTTCGTTCCTCCTTTTCTCCGGAGCTCTTCGAAAAACGCGCATCCGATCCGTTAAGAAACGCAAAGAACTACGGTGTCATTATGAACACACTTTTGCGAAAAGCTGCTGAAAACGGCGGTGTTCACCCCTACTATATCGATCAGCTCTCTTCAAATTTTGCCGTCCGCATCGAAAACGCCCCCACCCTTTCCGAAATACCGACACTGATGTGCGAAATGTTTCGCACTTATTGCCACGCAGTTCGCAATCTCGCGTTTCAAACCCATTCTCAAACAGTGCAAAAGGTACTGCTTCTCATCGATTCCAATCTTTCGGGGGACCTTTCCACAGGTGCGCTTTCAAGAATGCTGGGATTGAGTGTCGGATATCTGTCTACCCTTTTCAAAAAAGAGATGAGCCAAACCATCTCGGAATACGTCCGAGAACGCCGTATGAATTATGCCGCCTACCTGCTTCGCTCGGGAGAAATACAGATACAAACAATCGCCCTTCATTGCGGCATCATGGACGTGCAATATTTTTCAAAGCTCTTCAAGCGCCAACACGGTGTTTCTCCGACGGAATACAGAATTCAAAACCGCAACGTAAGAACGGTTTAAAGCATCACATTTTTTTGCAAGCCGCCGCGCAGCTCCCCTTTCCCATCCGTTCAAGTCGCAAAAGCGTGGCAAAAACTTTTTTTGGAAAAACGAAAAAAGGTATTGACAAACGATAGGAAAAAGTGTATAATATGCAATGTTGCAAGCCTATGCAAACGGCGGCTTGCGATGAGTACACGGAGAAGTACTCAAGAGGCCGAAGAGGCGCCCCTGCTAAGGGTGTAGGCCGGCTATACCGGCGCGAGAGTTCAAATCTCTCCTTCTCCGCCAGAAAAAAGACCAACTCTTTTGTGAGTTGGTCTTTTTTCAACGATGTGTTCCGCCTACGCGGAACGTGATGTGCCCTTCGGGCGTGATGTTTCCTTCGGAAGTGATGTGCGCTTCGCGCGTGAGGAGGCGGAACACATCACATCACATTGCGACGAAGGTGCAATACATCACTGTGCGATAGCACTACATCATTTCGGCGCAGCCGATACTTCACTATTTATCAAAATTATAGTCATTATCCAACGAAAAGGACACCAATCGGTGTCCTTTTTTTCGTTGGCGAAGTCGAGGTTTGAACCGCGCCGTAGCTTGCGAAGCAGGCGGCGGCGCAGATAACCGAGCAAGCCCAGTCTGAAAGCTCGCTTTCAAGCGAGGCGGCGAAGGTTGCTCCGCGAGCGTTGCGGCACCGCCGCAACATAGCACGCAGTGCCAAACGCGGACGCGTTTGGGCTCGCATGGAGTATAGTTCAAATCTCGTTTTCTCTCCTCCCTTTTTTCGATGGTGGATCAGAAAAGATTTAAACGCGAGCATCCGCGATCATACCATATCATCGACATCTGCCTGCATTCGAAAAGAACGTAAAAAAATCAAAAGTCCACATGTCTTTGTATTGACTTTTCAGCGCATCTGTGTTATTATATTTATCTGTAGCATGTGCCTTGCGGCAATGAACGTTGCCGCTATGGAAAAACAAATTGATACCGCACACGGTTATGGAGGTATGATATCATGTTATCCTTTGAATGCGATTACAACACGGGCGCGCATCCCCTCATTCTGGATGCCCTCGTTCGAACCAATATGGAGCCCTGCCCGGGCTATGGAAACGATCCTTACACGAAGCGCGCCAAGGAAAAGATCCGTAAGGAATGCGGTCGCGAAGATGCGGACGTACGATTTTTGGTAGGCGGAACGCAAACCAACCGCATTGTGATCGACTCAATGCTCAAAAAATACGAGGGTGTCATTGCCGCCACCACAGGGCACATCAGCGTTCACGAGGCAGGTGCCATTGAGGCTTCGGGACACAAGGTACTAACTGTTCCCGAATACGACGGAAAGCTTTGCGTCAAGGACGTGGAGGCGCTGCTTTCTTCCTTTTATGCCGATGCTTCACACGACCACATGGTTTTCCCCGGTATGGTATATATCTCACACCCCACAGAATACGGCACGCTTTACACCCGGGAAGAGCTGAGTGCGCTGTCCGCGCTCTGCCGAAAAAATTCGCTTCCCCTCTTTCTCGACGGGGCGCGGCTCGGATATGGTCTTGAAAGCCTTGATACCGACGTCACCCTCCGGGACGTCGCAGAGCTTTGTGACGTATTTTATATCGGTGGCACCAAGGTCGGTGCGCTGTGTGGTGAAGCGGTTGTTTTCACACACAACAATGCCCCCAAGCATTTTTTCACCACCGTCAAGCAAAACGGAGCGCTCCTTGCTAAGGGACGGCTTTTGGGAATTCAATTTGACACGCTGTTTACTGACGGTCTTTATTATCAGCTTGGCAAGAACGCGATTGAGCGCGCACAAGAACTCAAAGCCATCTTTTCAAACAAGGGATACCGCTTTTTTAAAAACTCCCCTACCAATCAGCAATTCATCATTTTGAGCGATCAAAAGATTGCAGAGCTTTCCCCTCTTGTTCGCTTTGAAATTTGGGAAAGAGTGGATGAAACGCATCAAGCGGTACGCTTCGCAACCAGTTGGGCAACCACGAAGGAAGATATCGATGCGTTGGATCGCATCATTTAACAAGGAGCTATCATGAATATCAAAGGTGCAATATTCGATATGGACGGAACGTTGATCAATTCCCTCACCTTCTGGAACGTGTATTGGAAGAAAATCGGAGAACGCTTCTTCGGCACTCCGGATTTCAAGCCTGAGGAATCGGTCGACTGCGCGGTGCGTACAAAATTCTTTAGAGAAGCACAAGCCTATATCAAAAATTTTTATCATCTTGACATATCCGACGAGGAGCTTGCGGAGTTTTCCGCACAAGGCGTCCTTGATTTCTATCGCACGGAGGTAACCGTCAAGGAGGGCGTTTTTGAGCTTTTGGAGCATTTCAAAAAGGAAGGAATCAAGCTTTGCATCGCTTCCGCCACCGAAACGCACTTGGTCGCATTTGCGCTCGCTCACTTAGGGCTTGCTCCCTACTTTGACACAGTGTTCTCCTGCGCAGATATTGGAAAAAGCAAGGATGTCCCCGACATCTATCTTCTGGCACGGGATGCTCTGGGTGAGAAAGAGTCAGACCTGTGCGTATTTGAGGATTCCTTTGTCGCAATCGAAACCGCAAGAAAAGCGGGCTTTCTGACCGTTGGCATTTATGATGAAAACAACTTCAATCAAGAACGCCTTGCCGCGTCTTCCGATGTTTACATTGGTCAAGGACACTCTATGGCGGAGCTGGTTGACAAAATACAATCTGCTTAAAAAGAAACTGATATCACGGGGCTATCGCACACGCGACGAAGCCCCGTTTTTTACATTTCCTCGTTTCCTCCACGCAAAAGGATTTCAAAGCAAGCATCGTCCTCCAATGCCACTCTCACACCTTCGATGTGCAAAAAACGGGCTGTAGCAAAATTATAGGAAGAAATGGGGCGATTTTTTGCATCGTCGGACTGCGCGCTGACAAAAATTTCATTTCCGTCAATCCGCGTAATGATCACGGTGTGATACCAGTCACCGTTCGCATTCGCATATTGAACGACGTCACCGATCTCTGCCTCTTCCCGTTCCACCTCACGTGCATAAGGACCTACCCCACCGTTTACCTCTGAAAAGCGAGTGCTTCCCGTCAAAAACTCATAGAAAAATTCCACGCTGCTCCAAGCGGGAGCACGCTCCTCGGGAGAAATATAATACCAGCCGAAATCAGGTGTGTAGTTCATAGTACAGCATCCCGCAAGAACAGACTGTGAAACAAAATTGGTACAATTCCCCCCAATCCCCGTAAAATCAATAAACAAGGGATTACGGTCAAGCGCCCACGTAAGGGCATATTCCACTGCCCTTTCCCGATTGTACGTTTTCGTGATCAGCATACTTCTCCTCCTGTTGTTCGCTTTTGCTACCATTCTATGCAAAAAAAAGAAAAAGGTGTCCCGAATGCATTCGCATTCAAGACACCTTTGTGCTATTTATTTGATGTATCCCTCGTAGATCGTCTTTGCATCTGAGATCATACCGTAAGGAAGTGTCGTTTCTCCCGTGATCAGCACGTACTTTTTGCCGCCCGATCTTGCAAAGCTTGCAAGCGAATATACGTAATCGGGATCTCCACCGAGTGTTCCTGTTTTTCCACCCAAAAATTCCGCATTGGCAAGTGAGAATTCTCCGACCTTGCTTTCATAAGCCTTGATACGACTGGAGCGCTTGGGATTGACGTTGAAGAGCGTGCTGTAATGCGTCATATTGTAGCTATCCATCGTGCCGTCCTCCTTGGTGTAGCCGACACGGAAGGTGTATGCCTTGGAGGTGGAAAGAATATCTTCGATCATGGGACAGGCAAGCGCATAGGACATGATCGCCGCCATATCGGACGCGGTGGTATAGTTCATTTGGCTTTCGTGACCTGCCGCATTATCAAAATGCGTATTCTGAAGCCCCATCTGGGTGACCTTCTCGTTCATCAAATCAGCGAATTTTGCCTCCGCCCTTCCGATATTATCCTCCGGGAAGAGATGACGAACCGCCATCATTGTACAGTCGGCGGCGGAAACGACACCGATTCCGTAAAGAAGATCCTTCACTCTGACGCGATCACCGATCTCAAAGTAGCTTCGCGTTGTCCCTTCATAGTTGCCCGACGTAACGTAGGTAAACAGATCCTCGGACATCAAAACCTCACGCTCCAAGTCCTCCGTGGTCAGTCTTTCGCAAAGAACGATCAGCGACATGACCTTGGTAAGGGAGGCGGGGTTGAATCTTTGATCGGCGTTCTTATACGCCAATATTTCGCCCGTCTCCATATCGATCAAAGCGGCATATTTTGAATTGATGCCCTCTAACATTTTGGAGGATTCAGTCATTTGCGGAAGCGTGGGAATCAGAGCTCCCGCAAAAACGTACTTATTATTTCCCCCGTCATCAATCACGCCTTGATCCCCCCCGGGGATCTGCCCTCCGGCGGTAGAGCCTGTTGCAAAGACGATTACGATCACGGCGGTGAGAATCATGACAAGCGCTATAAAAATCAGCAAAAAAGCAGCGAGAACCGATTCGGGATCATTCTTCTTTTTTACTGCGGTATTGTTATTTTTTCCCTGCACTGAAACGAATCCTTTCGTATATTTTCTTCATAAGAAAATTGTACCCTAAAACCTCCCGAATGTCAAGGTGTTTGACCAAACATTTTTTGTTTTTTAATAATTTTCCGGTTGACACAAAAGATTTTTTATGCTACAATTGAGTCAAAGGATCACATCCTTGAACATCTTAATTCAAAGGAGAACATATCATGAAAAAATGGAAATGCACCGTTTGCGGTGAAATCGTAGAATCTGACGTAAGACCTGACAAGTGCCCTCTTTGCAAGCAGCCCGGCGAAAAGTTCGTTGAGCTTGTTGAAGCCGAGGAAATGACTTGGGCAGCTGAGCACGTTGTAGGCATCGCAAAGGACGCTCCCGCTGAAATCATCGAAGGATTGCGCGCAAACTTCCAAGGAGAGTGCACCGAGGTTGGTATGTATCTTGCAATGTCCCGTGTTGCAGCTCGTGAGGGATATCCCGAAATCGCGCTTTATTGGAAGGAAGCCGCTCTTGAGGAAGCAGAGCATGCAGCGAAGTTTGCAGAGCTTCTCGGTGAGTGCGTGTGCGACTCCACCAAGAAGAATCTTGCCGTTCGTGTAGAAGCTGAAAACGGCGCACCCGCAGGCAAGTTTGAGCTTGCAAAAATGGCAAAGCAGCTGAATCTTGACGCCATCCACGACACCGTTCACGAGATGGCTCGCGACGAGGCAAGACACGGCAAGGCATTCAAGGGTCTGCTTGAGAGATACTTCGGCAAATAATTGGATATAATTCGAGGGCAGACTGCGGTCTGCCCTCTTTTTTGACGTTCTTATTCTGTCTGCTTCAAAACGATGATGCCGCCGTCGGTCAAGCTCTCCACTGTCAGCTCGTTTCCGTCGATCTGCACCTCTTTTTCACCGTCCATTGCAAGGCATCGTGCCGAGGCAAACGGAATATTCACGCGCACCCTTGCACGGATAGATTCACGCGCGACCGCAATATTGGTAAGCACCAACAGATGATAACCTTCGCCCTTCAAAAGCTGAACGCCAAGGGAAGGATCCATCGGAGTGACCGCGGGCGATATCCCCGTAAGATCGGCAACGTCCCAGACCGAGCACATGCTGTCCAACGTTAACCCCTCACGCGACTCCACCTTCCCCTCGTATTTTGCGTATCCGATGCACGCGCCGTCCCAGCAGGGGTAGGAGATCATATACACCTCGCCACCGTTCTCGGCAAATCGGTCAACGATTGCACGCTCCTCAAGGGAGAGCATATCCACGTGCGGCACGTAAAGCACCTTGATGCCGAAGGGATTTCTCTCCAGATTCTCTGCATCCGTTACGGTGACGTTGTAGCCCGCCGTGCGAAGCTGCTTGTGTATCTCCGTGTATTCCAAGAGATAAGAGTTGCGAATATCACCGCATCTCGCCTGCTTATCACCGTTTTCTCTTGCGTCGCAAAGATAAATCGCGTAATCGGAGTGGAACAGTCCTACGCCCTCATGCACGCGCGACGCATTCATCAAAAGGTCGTTCATGGAGATAATATAGCGATTTACATTTGCGGCATTGTCAAAATTGTGCGTTTTGGTACCGTCATAATTCAGAATGCCACAGCTATTGGGATGCGGAACACCCGGTACCGGGCAATCACCGCGCCACTGATAGTACACAATTCCTTTTGCACCCGACCCGAGCACCGTATACGTGCTTCGATTATACAGAGGAATCGGAATATACGTACGGCTATCCAGTTCAATGCACCAGGATTCCTTTCCGTGTGCCTCTGCGGCGCACTGGGCAAGATCGGTCAGCAAGCAGAGCGGATAGTAGTCGATTCCCTTGCCGTGGAAGTAGCAAGTGTAGCCCACGTAATCCATTGCCTTTGCGTTCGCAAAAAAATCACAGCCTCTGTACGCCGCGCGCTTGGCAAGCTGGTCATTGGTAAGGCAGGTAAAGGTAGGAAGGCTTGCGCCTTGATGCGAAGCATCCGACGCGTTGTTCAAAAAGTTGGTCAAGCTGTCGCGCGCAAAAAGCCGCCAAAGCGCCCACATGCGTTCCCCCTGCTCGCGTCTTGTGCGCGGCGGCTGATAGTCCGTTGCCGCCTCGGGGGATAAAATTCCGTTTGCTACCAACCATTTACGGTATCTCTTGATGGAATCCTCGTGATAGTCGTACACCTCGGTCCCGGGATAATGCGGCTCGTTATAGATTTGCAGGGCTACAACGTTTGAAAAGTGTGCGTAATGCTTCGCCAACGCTGCGGCATGCGCGCGGTTGTCTTCTAAAATCCCCTCATGGCAGAGCGTCGTGCGAATAAAATCCGACCACACTGTTTCCTGCTTTTTACCGTTCCAGTCGATCATCTCTACATCATCAAAGCCACGTAGATTGACCGCATAGCCTTGCTCGCGAACAGATACGGACAGATCGTTCTTTTCCGCCTCCTCGGTCATAGCGTCGATAAAGGGCGTGTCAACCACCACTTCCCCATCCTCACCCGAAGAAACCTCACCGAGTGCGGCGAAGCGCACGTGATTGAAACCGATCTCTGCCATCATGGCAAGATCCTTTTTCATTTCTCCGATGCGATCTCCCTCGGGCGGCACGGGAAATTTGCTGGGGTGGAAGGAGGGATAATAGGATTCTCCCAAGCCAAATATCTTTTTTTCGTTTTTAAACAGAATTCCCTTTTTTAACCTGTACATTTTTGCTCTCCTTTACTTTAAAAGCAGTATGGAAACAAGCGCAAGAATCAGCCCAACGACACAGCGCGGAGTAATTTTTTCCTTAAAAAAGACGGCAGACATGGCGGCGCTGAAAATCAGTCCTCCCGCTTGATAGATTGGATAGACCTGCGCGGGTGACAGATAGTTGTTTGCAAGTGCCTTGAAATAGGAATTGAGAAACAGACACACCGACATGATCAAAACGGGGAAAACGGTTGCGCGAAGCAATCCCTTGACCTCAAAAGGCTCCTCCTTTGTGGGCAGAAAAAACACACCGCCCAGCACGATCGCCGCGATCGCATAGCTGATCAGATTCAGGGTTGAAATGTTGGCTTCGGAGTAATAGGTGAACAGCTTCAAGGAAAAATCATATAAACCGCTGGACACGCCGCAAAGAAGCAGTAAAGCAACCGTTCCAAGCCCCAGTCCCCCCTTGAGCGCGGCACTGTATGAGCCCATGATCCAAACGGCAAGCATCAAAATCGCAATTGCGATAAATTGACGCGGCAAAACGGGCGTTCGGAAAACGAAAAACGCACAGATCAGTGTAATGACCACACCGAACATCTGCGTGACGCTGATAAGCATAAAGGCGCCGCGCCGCACCGCCAAGAGCCAGGTAACAAGGAATAACGAGAGCGTAATGCCCGCAAGCGCGCCAAAGAGCCATGCTGCCCCGTCGATGTAGATGCCGCCTCGCAGGGCTTCGGGGGCGAGCAGGACGAGGCTGATCAAAACACAGATCACCATGCGAACCGAATTGACCAATACCGATTGCCGCTGCGTGGCGACGGTTCCGCTGATGCGCTTGCCGAAAAAGCCCTTGGCAGTCCCCGAAAACAGAGCTATCAACAAAGAAAAATATCCCATTCTTTCCTCCCATCTCATTTTGAGCGCCCTTATTATAGCTTATAATATTGACTTTTGCAATGCACTTTGCTATAATAAAGATATAATATTTTATCATCGGAGAAATTCATGAAAATGCAATTGACCGTTGCTTTGCGAGTCTTTCGCAAGCAGTTTATAATGGAAAGCTTCATCGGAACCGACGATATATTCGCATTGGTGAAGGAAGGTAGCTTTGTCGCAGAAAGCGAAAGCGGTCGCGTAACGGTTTGTGCGGGAGAAGGTATGCTTTTCAAAAGGAACGTGCTGTATTGCCGCCACGTAATCACACCTGTTACAATGTATCTCTTTCGATACAAATCCGAAACGCATGCATTCCCGTGTGAGCACGTTACGTTTAAGGATCAAGCACGCCTTTGTTCCACCCTTTCAACGCTGGAGCTGTTAGATTCCGGAGTGTTTGAAAACGATTTTGAATACCGCAGGCATCTGTTTTCCGATCTTGTTGTGCAATACGCAATAGAAAGGCAAAATGCACCAAGCGCTGATCCGGTGATCGAATCGGCAATGAATGAGATTAAGCGTTCGCTCCACCTTGGCGTCAATCTCCAATCTCTTGGAGATTGGAGCGGGTTGTCCTACGTTCAATTTCTGCGCCGCTTTAAGGTTTTTTCGGGAATGAGCCCTTCCGACTATATCATCACGCTCCGATTACAAAAAGCAAAATCCATGCTGGCTGACACTGATCTTTTGATCAAAGAAATCTCACTTGCCTGCGGTTTTGAAAACGAATATTATTTTAGCAATTTTTTCAAAAAGCACACTTCTCTTTCTCCATCGGCTTTTCGCGCCGCCTCCCGTACTTAAAAGACGCGGAATGAACCAAAAAACACATAAAGCCTGTGCATTTATCCATTGCCAAACGTTTGATATGCCTTTCCGTTTCTCCCCCTCTCTACATATTCGTTATATACTTCCGAAAATGTTTTTCGCTCGATTGGCTTTTTGATTCTATCCAAATCTTCCTGCGCCTTTCTCATAGCAACTTCCTTGGCTTTTATTGCCGCCTTTTGTGATGTTAACTTACATCCGTTTTCGTCTGTGTTGCGTTTGAACTCGTGTTTTTTCCCATCCTTCATAATGGTAAATTGGTAACACCAATTTCCATTTTCCTTCTGAAAGATGCCGGTTGTGCTCTGTTTCATTTTGACCACCTCATGTAATTATATTACATGATAATTTTTAGTCGTCAAAGGTCGTACCAAACCGATTCAAAAGATGTTAAAAGCAATCATTAACTCGTCCGTTTTTGATAGAAAAGTCGTACGAAACTCGTCGCCATCTAATGGCAAAAAAGTCTTATGATATTTAGCTTTTCTAAACAATACGGCTTTGCCATAACCTCGATGCGATCCACGACACCGTTCATGAGATGGCAAAGGATGAGGCAAGTCACGGCAAGGCATTCAAGGGTCTCTTGGAGAGATATTTCGCTGAATAATCAAAGATTTGGGGAGTGATTTCGTATCGCTCCCCTTTTTGTATTTTATTGCCCGTGAGCAAACGAAATCGAGCCCTCTGCTCTTATGCAGCATTTTAACGGTGATGACACCGCAGTTAGCACCGTGATCGGAATTGCAGACGTGAGAATATTTGATCATTTCACTTGACATCGGTGCCGACATGATGTATATTTACCGAGAAGCGATGAACGGGTTTCAAACGCACTGTACACCATTCGGTGATCGGGTGCAATACACCTTTTGCAAAACACGGAGGATTTCAGGTAGCTTATTCAAGGGATTGATCCTTGTGGGAAGAGTCCCTACCGCGTTCCACCATACAAAAAGCTGCCACATCCAAAACGGGTGCGGCAGCTTCTCTTATGTTACCAAATAATTTCAAGTTCGGCATTGACGTCTGCGCGACAATCAGATCAGAGCCTCAAGAATCTCCTTCGCCGCGACGATGTCTTTTTTCTGTTGATCTCCCGAAATCTCGCGCTCAATAGTGATGGTGCGGTCATAGCCGATCTCCTTGAGCTTTTTCACAAGAGCGGGGAAATTGACCTTCCCCGCGCCAAGGGGCATCTCCTGTCCGAGATCATACCCGTTGGTCGGATAGCATCCGTCTTTCCCGTGAATGTCGCGCACGTATTCACCGATGGTATCCAGTGCATCCACAGGGTTTGCCTTTCCGTAAAGAATCAGATTGGCAGGATCAAGATTGATCGCCAGGTTGTCAAGACCGATGTCCTGGATCACGCGACGCAAGGTGACGGGTGTCTCCTGCCCCGTTTCAAACAAAAAGTACTGTCCGTTGTTCTTACAATGCTCCGCAACCTCACGCAAAGCGCAGATCACACCGCGATAGTTCTCCGCGCACGGATTCTCGGGCAAAAAGCCCGCATGCGTCGCAAGCTGATCCACACCCAACGCTTTGGCAAAATCAGAGCCCGCTTTGAGCTCCAGAATGCGCTGAAAACGCGCGTATTCCGGAACAATGCCAAGTGTTGCGGGACCGTCGTAAAAATTCCAGACGCCCTTCCCTGTCCAGCCCGCCCAGAAGGTGGAAACGGACACCTTAAACTCCGTGCATGCCCGACGGATCAGAGCAGCATATTCCTCGGTATAACACGAAGGATCCCAGCAAGAAATTTGGCACGATGAAAAGCCCATTTCGTGAACCTCGCGGATCTTGTCCGCAATATTCGACGTTTGATTCAGATTGACAAGTACGCCAAGCTTCATAACACTCTCTCCTCTTTTCAGTAATTATTGAACGGTTGATTGATACGGAAGTTTTTCACCACCCAATGCAGCACTCTTACGCAATGCCTCAACAACTCTGACCGACTCAGCAGCGCTTTCGGGGGGATTCACGTCATTGGCATGAAGTCCGAGAAGGGTTTCCGCAAAATATTCAATCTCACGAGCGTACATATCGATTCCTTCGGGATGGATCTCCTCCGCTTCTCCTCCGTTTGGATGGACGTAAAGCTTTCCCGCATCGGTATAAACCGATGCCTGTTCAAAAACGGCATAATAGCTTCCTACAAACGCAGTACCGCGCGTTTCTCCCCAGGAACCGTTGATCACGGCAGTCACATCCTTAAAATGAAGACGTGTATTCACGGTCTCCCACCGTGTCACGCCGTCGGTAGTCACAGCACTGAGTGCCTGCACCTCACCAAACAAAAATCTTGCCATATCCAAATCGTGAATGTGCATATCGAGGATGCATCCGCCGCTCTTTGCCGTATCCTCAAACCAATGCTCAAATCCCCATTCGGGATGAGCGCACAAGCGGTTCATTTCGATACGCTTCAATGCACCGAAACGGTTTTCGTCCATCACCTTTTTCAAAAACAGATATTCGGGATCAAAGCGCAAGCACTGTGCAATCATCAGCTGCTTCCCGCTCTCACGCGCAGCCGCAAGCATTTCCTCGCATTCGTCGGAAGAAAGAGCCATCGGCTTTTCGCAAAGCACGTGCTTCCCTGCGCGCAAAAATTTAACCGCATACTCCTTATGCAGGTAACTGGGAAGGCAGATATCCGCAACATCGAACTCCTCGTTCGCAAGAAGCGCTTCCACGTCCGTATAGGTATGGATCGAGGGATCAAGCTTGACAGGATCGGGACCGATGTTGATTCTGAGCATGCGTTCAAACTGCGCGGGGTTGCAATCGAATGCCGCCACAACGCTAACGGGCGCATTTTTCTCTTTCAGATCAAGAAATCCCGCATAGTGTGCACGCGCGATACCGCCAAAGCCGATCATGGCAATTTTAATTTTTTTCATACCAAACACTCCTTTGCAATCAAAAGATCCCCGCCGGATGTCGGGGGTTGACTTTTCGACAATTCTATTGTACAATATCAATGGCATATTTGCAAGAGATTTTTTCACTTTTTATAGCACAATTTTTAGTTTTGCAAAAAACGAGAGGTGTAAAAAATGATCAATACCGAGCTATACGAAAACATACCGAAGGATCCCTTTTCCTTTCGGATCTCAAAATACGAACACACAGGCTACCGATTTCGGCAGCACTGGCACGAGCACACCGAGCTGCATATCATTCTTGAGGGCTCTTGCCAATTGGAATGCAACGGAGAACAGATCACACTCACCAAGGGAGACTGCGCCGTCATCAACAGCGGAGAATTGCACCGAGGGGGCGGCGGTGACTGCCTTTTCCTTTGTCTGCTTCTCTCTCCGTCTTTTTTCGGTAACACCTGCGTGATCTTTGAAAGATACATTCGCGATCCGCACCTATTCTCCTTTCTTACAAGCCTCACCCCCGTCGCCGACGGAGAGGAGCTTTCCGTACTTTTGGAGCAACGCGGAACGCTTCATCTTCTCATGGCACATCTTGTCCGTCACTACGCATTGCGTGAGCTCAAGGGCTCTATTTACACAAGACACATCGCAAAATTGGAAAAGATCAACCGTGCGATCACCTACATACACGAGCATTATGAAAAGCCTCTCACCACCCGCAAGCTCGCCGAAACGCTTTATATGAGCGAGGGATACTTTTGTCAGCTCTTCAAGGAGGTTATGAAGCAAAGTGCTACGGAATACGTCAACGGCGTTCGCGCGGAAAAGGCAAAGCACCTTTTGACAAGCACAAGCCTTGATATTTCAGAGATCGCATTCCGCTGCGGTTTTTCGGACGCCAATTACTTTTCACGCGTTTACAAAAAGATCTATCGGGAAACGCCGACGCAAACACGGAACAAGGGGTAAAAACGATGTAGCATAAACACGTGGGGTGGGCACCGATGCATTCGGAGCTCACCCCACACAAGTTTAATACGTTTTGATGCTTGTTTTTGTCAAATCGCTGACGTCCACCTCGATAACGTTCAGATTGTTTGAAATTTGATTGAGCGCTTCGGCAATCTTATCGTCAAGATCCTCTGCCGTCCCCAGCTTCACACGGCACTGTCCGTTCAATTCGAAGGAAAGATTGACACGGCTTGAGAAATCAATCGCGGTTACGGAATCGTAAATCTGATACCATTCCAGAGAATCAATCACCTTTTTCATATAAGTGATGTCAAGATTCTGCTGCGTGAACGCCATGCGCACGCCCGGGGTTGCATAAGAGATCTGCGGCATGGTGGCTGCGGGAAAACCTTCCATCCCCTCCGTACTTTGAGAAACGTTCAAAACGAGAATCGTGCCATCCTCACGGTATTCAAAGGAGACAAAGCCGTTTTCATGCTCCGTGTACATCACGTGCTTCTTTTCCTCCACCTCAATCACAACGGAAAACGGAAGCACCGAGATCTTACAGGATTGGATATAGGGAGAGTGATCCAGGAGCGCGTTTGCCGCTCCCTTGACGTCTACCGCGAGCACGTCTGTTCCAAGCTCAATTCCAGAGGTTGCAATGATCTGCTCTTCTGTATAGTGCTTGTTTCCGACCACCTTGATGCTTCCTACACGAAACAGCGGAAGGATCAACAGAAGCAAGGAAAGCAAGATGATCACGCCACCGACAAAGATGATTCCAACGCCGACAAGACGCATCCACGGGCGATTCTTATTCTGCATATGCGAAGGACGGGAGGGAGACAGCATCCCTCCGCTTTCCGTTCTTTCCATAACGTCTTCCTTATCCCGATTCATACAGTCATCCTCTCTTTCAGCCTTTTTTCAAAAGCTGTAATATTTCCATCCAGATCACGCGGTTTGCATCCACGTCTGCAAATGCCGCGATATTTTTTTGCAATTCCGCAAGAGCCCGATCATCCGAAAGGAGAAGCCCTGCAGCTTCCTTCAAAGCGCCCAAGCCAAGCTCTTTTTCCTCAATCAGCACCGCCGCATCCGCGTCGGAAATCATTTTCGCATTTTTATATTGGTGATTATCCACCACGTTGGGAGAAGGAATCAGGATGCAAGCCTTGTGAAGCCTTGCAAGCTCCGAAAGCGTCATTGCCCCCGCACGTGAGATCACCAGATCCGCCGCCGACATGTAAAGCGGCATATCGTAAATATAATCCACAAGACGGCAGTTCTCGCACGCAGCCAAGCCCATGGAAACAAACCGTTCATGCGCTTCTTCAAAATTTGCCTTCCCCGCCGCATGCACGTGCAAAAGAGCGGGGTTTCCTGCCACGGTCGATTTCATCATATCCAGCACCGCATCGGTCACAGCCTCAGCCCCAAGGCTACCGCCAAAGGAGAGGATCAGCTTCTGATCTTCTGTCAAGCCAAGACGTTGTCGCGCCTCGCGGTAGGAAATCGCACCGAATTCACCGCGCAAGGGGTTGCCTACGCGAATGGCATTCGCTTTCGGATGAAGAGAGGCACGCGTCCCTTCAAAATTCAGCCAAATGCGATCCACCTTTCTCTGCAATCTCTTCACGGCAAGCCCGGGGATCGCATTGGATTCGTGTACAGCTGTCGGAATTTTCATCCGCGCCGCCGCTGCCATCAGGGGCCAGCAAGCATAGCCGCCCGTACCGATGACAATGTCAGGCTTGAAATTTTTAATAATATCTACCGTCTCCTTGGCATAAGGAGAGGTCAGAGCCAACCACAGTGCCTTGACGTTTGAGGGAGAAAGCGAGCGTTTGATTCCCATGGATCTGACGTGGTGAAGGCGGTAACCCTCACGCGGAACCAGATCGTTCTCCTTCCCTGTTCGAATCCCCACAAATTCAATCACAGCGGAGGCATCATTAGAACGAATTGTCTCAGCGATCGCCAGCGCGGGATTGATGTGTCCCGCCGTACCGCCACCCGTTAAAAGCACTCTCATATCAGATCACCGTGCCCGCGATCGGAACCTGCCACAAAAGGACGGTTCCGAAGAAGAAAACGCAGGTCAAAAGCGAAGGAATTGCAAACCATCTTTTGTCCCCTCTGAAATAGGGCAAAAAGCAAAATCCGACAAAGCTGAGAACCGCCATTGCCAAAACAGCAAAGACGCATGCCGTCACACTGTGAAAATAGTTCACAGCAAGCTCTTTCCCAAACAAAAGCATCCACAAAAGAAACAACGAAGAAAAGCCAAGGGATGCATAAAGTGCTCTTAAAAACTGTCTTGTTCTGATTTTTTTCATGGCGTATCCTTTCTCTTTTTATATTTTTTTGTGCGTCGCGTATCTTGAGATGGAAAGAATGATTCCGACCTCAAAGATCTGAAGCATCAGAGACGTTCCTCCGTAGCTGAAGAACGGCAGTGAAATTCCCGTATTGGGAATGGTGTTCGTAACGACCGCAATATTGAGAAGCACCTGAAGCGCTACCTTGGCGGTCAAGCCGTAAACCATCAACGCACTGCACTTGTCGGGTGCGTGACGGGCGATGTAAAACCCTCTCCAGATAAATGCCACGAACAAACCGATGACAAGAAGCGCGCCGATGAATCCGAGCTCTTCACAGACAATCGTGAAGATAAAGTCGTTTTGCGGTTGTGAAACGTAGCCGTACTTCTGGCGGCTGTTTCCAAGTCCTGTCCCGAAAATACCGCCCGATCCGATCGCCATCAATCCCTGCAAGGTCTGCCATGCGCTTCCCAGCGGATCGGCATCCTCGATATTGATCCAGGTATCCATACGCGCCATTGCGTGGGGGAACATAATGATAAGAATCAGAAACGCAACCGCAATTACACCGCCGATCGCACCGATCCACTTCATCCGAGTGCCTCCGATGAACATCACGGCAGCACCGAGAAGTCCGATGATCAGAAGCCCCGAAACGTGAGGCTCGATTGCAACAAGCCCTCCCACACCCGCGATAAAGCAACCGGGGTACAGAACGCCGTATTTGAAGTTTCCGCCAAAACGGTGAGTGGACATGATCTTTTTTTCATGCTTTGACATAAACCGCGCTAAGGACAGCACCAGAGCCAGTTTCGCAAGCTCCGAGGGCTGCAGCGTGATGATTCTGAGATCCAGCCAACGTTGCGCGCCACTGTTCAAATCGGTTCCGAGCGGTGTCAAAACCAGAATGAGCAAGAAAATGGAAATGCCGTAAAAGATATAGCTGAAATCCTTCCAAAACTGCGGTGTGCAGAATTTCACAACCACAGCGGTAAATCCGACGGACAGGAAAAGGAATAAAAGGTGACGTGCAATAAAATAGGTGGACTCATCGTGATGCTTCTGTGCAAAGACGTAGGATGCGCTGTAAATCATGACACATCCGAAAAGCACGAGAGCGACGGTGATCAAAAGAAACGGAACGTCTACGCTTCCCTTGACAACTTCTTCGCCTTCCTCCTCTTCTCGGTACGCATTCCTTTCGCTGAGCGCTCTTTCGCGGATCGAAATCCGTTTGAGGAGAAACGCATACCAGGGCTTCTTTTGTTGATCCATGAGCATTTTCTCCTCTCTTTAAAAATCAATGTGCAAAAAAAGCAAACCAGGCAAGCAGGCAAAAGAGTGCTTCTACAGAAGAAAAGACCGCAACAAGGCAGTTTTCACTCCAGCCACATTGTTCAAAATGATGATGGATCGGTGCCATCTTAAAAAATCTTTTTCCCTTGGTCATTTTAAAATACAGAATCTGCCAAAAGCTTGAAAGCATTTCAAGGATGAATACCGAGCAAACCAAAAGCCCCATCACTCCGTTTCCGAAGCTGAACGCCGTTCCGATGGTCAAGGCTCCCAAAAACAACGAGCCTGTGTCTCCCATGAATACACGCGCGGGGTGGAAGTTATAAACCAAGAATCCCAGCGTCGCGCCAATCAATGCCGCGGATAGCACGGAAAGTGACGTGTTTTGCAGGGAAAAAGCGATCACCGCAAAAAAGATACCGATCACCGCTGTTACGGAGGAAGCAAGACCGTCGATTCCGTCTGTGATATTTCCGCCGTTGACCACACCGCAAAGAACGATGACGGCAATGGGATAAAAGAACCATCCAAGGTCAATGACCGTCTCTGTGAAAGGAATGGGAATTTCGGTTGTCAAATTTCCCGTGTAAGCCATCACACAAACATATGCCGCGCTGATTGCAATCTGGAGAACCAGCTTCTGCATTCTTGTCAAGCCCTCGTTTTGTTTTTTGATCAGCTTACAGTAATCATCGACAAATCCGATCACTCCATTGGCCACGGCAAAGGCAAGCGTCAGAGCAAGCGGAATAAATTCCGTACTGTCACCGCGCACCGCACGGTAGATAAAGAAGCCCGCCATCATCACCAAAATCGCGAGGATGAACCCAAGACCTCCCATAATGGGAGTTCCCTCTTTGGATTTATGCCAACGGGGTCCGATATCAAGAATCGTTTGTCCGAGCTTTCTGGATCTGAGGATCGGAATCAAAATACGCTCCGCCACAACTGTTAAAAGAAATACGGAAAGTAAGGCTATGATAAACGTGACGGTAAATTCCTCGAACATACGTGATTCCCCTCTTACGACTTACTGAATTGTTTGATAATGATCTTTCAAATATTCGATCACACGCTCAAGCTTCACCGATCGGCTTGCTTTCACAAGCAGCGTGTCTCCCTTGAGAAGGCAATCGCAAACCGTCTTTCCACAGACTTGAAGATCGGTGTAATCCTCGCACGTATAGATCCGATCGCGCTCCATACCTGCTTGAAGCGCCCCCTCGGCAATGAAAGTTCCACCCTTTCCGACGGCAAACAACAAATCCACACCGAGTTGTGTCAGATACGAGCCAACCTCGCGGTGAAGCGCACTGCTCGTGCCGCCAAGCTCCAGCATTTCACCGAGGCAGGCGATTTTTCTTCCCCTTGCACAAGCTGCGAGAGCATCCAAAGCGGCTTTCATAGATTCGGGAGAAGCATTGTAGCAATCCTCAAGCACCGTGATGTCGCAAAGGCTGTAAAGATTCTGACGCATTCCTTGCGATCTGTAGCTTTCAAGACCGCGTCTGATCTCATCTTGATCAAGCCCCAAAAGAAACCCAATCGCCATCGCGTACAGTGCTGCATATACGTTGTGACGCCCCACCGTGGAAAGACGCACGTTCGAAATCGTCATTTCCTTACAGTGAGCATCAAAATAGGTTTTCCCGTTTTCAATACGAATATTTTGTGCAAAAAAATCGGCTTTCTCGCATGAAAGCGAAACGTAAAGTGTTCGGTAACTTTTACCGCATACGTCCCTAAGCAAGGGCTCGTCGCCGTTCAAGAGAAGCACACCGCCTGTGGAAATTCCCTTGGCAATTTCCATTTTTGCGTCACGAATTCCCTCGCGACTTCCAAGCATCTCCATATGAGAGCTACCGATGTTGGTAATGACCGCAATCTCGGGACGGGCACACAGTGACATTCTCTCGATCTCACCGAATCCGCTCATCCCCATTTCGAAAACGGCACATTCCGCATCTGCCGTGATTTCCATTGCCGACAGCGGCATTCCGATCACGCTGTTGTGGTTTCCCGAAGACGAATAGGTCTTTTTTTTCTGCGATAGCACGGAAGCAATCATATCCTTGGTCGTGGTTTTCCCCACGCTCCCCGTCACGGCAATCTTTTTACAAGAAACCGTTTCAAGATAAGCGCTCGCCAAACGTGACAGCGCGCATTCGCTGTTCTCAGTAAGAATCCACGCGACGTCCCGAACGCATGCGGTTTTCACTTCATATTCCACAATCACCGCATTACAGCCGCACGCAAGCGCCGCATCAATATAATCATGACCGTCCACGCGCTCTCCGCGCATAGCAACAAAGAGAAATCCCTCCTCACCCTCACGGGAGTCAGTGCAAATTCCCTTCACGGTCGGGTTTGAAAAAGACGTGGAAAGAAGTTTTCCGCCAAGCATCTCTGCAAGATTCTCTATCTTCAGTTCCTTTTCAAAAGTAACCTTCATGCTTCTAAGCCTCTTTCCTTCTTACTCGGAAGCATTTTTGCGTTGTGCACTCTCCTTGTATGCTTCCATTACAATGTCTCTTTCTTTGAACGCACGCTTTCCCGTGCGCGTGATCTCATATTCCTCGTGTCCCTTGCCCGCAAGAACGATCAAATCATCCTTCTTCGCGTTTTCAATCGCATATCGGATAGCTTCCTCGCGATTGGGAATGACGCAGTATACCGCATCCGCTACAACCCCCGCAACAATTTCACGGATAATCTGCATTGGATCCTCTGTGCGCGGATTGTCAGAGGTGATAATGGCTTGATCGGACATCTTCGTCGCAATTTCGCCCATGATCGCCCGTTTGGTTTTATCACGGTCGCCGCCGCATCCGAATACGATGATCACTCTTCCACCCTCTTTTTTAAGCCCCTTTGCGCAAAAGAGCAGCTTTTCAAGAGCATCCGGCGTATGCGCATAATCGATCAGCACCGAGAAATCCGCCTCAATTCCGAGCTTGACGTATTCCATTCTTCCTTTAATCGGTTCAAGAGATGCCAATACACTTTTCACCGTGGACGGAGAGCACCCCAAGGAAAGCGCCACGACCGCAGCTTGCATCGAATTCATGACCGTAAAGCTACCGGGAATTTTCGAAGAAAGACGAAGCCGCGCCCCGATAGAACTCAAGCGGTATTCCGTTCCGAGGGAAGAACCGATTTCGATCTCCTCCGCGGAAAAATCCGCATCAGCCCCCGTGGCACTGCATGTAACGTATCTTCCCTTTGCGCTCTTTTGCATCATTGCCGCATAGGGAGAATCCGCATTGATGACAGAAAGACGGGCAGCCGAAAACAGCTTTGCTTTCGCCCTTGCATAATTTTCCATGCTTTTATGAAAATCCAGATGCTCGGGCGTCAAATTAGTAAAAACAGCACATTCAAAGGTCAGAGGTGCCAGCTTTTCAAGCGTCAGCGCGTGTGAAGAAACCTCCATCACCACGTACTCTACCCTCGCCTCTGCCATCTCAAAAAGAATTCTGTAAAGATTTTCGGGATCCGGAGTCGTCATGCTTGCGTACGTATCATGCACCGACGTCTCCAATTCACGTTCCCCGATTCTGCAACCGATCGTTCCAATGATTCCGCAAGGATGCAAGGATGCTTCAAGAATTGCCCGTATCATGTAAGAAACGCTCGTTTTTCCATTGGTTCCCGTGACACCAATCAGCTTCAGTCTCCCCGACGGATGAGAGTACCATGCATCATAGAGATACGCTGCACTTCGTCTGCTGTCACCGCATTGAAGATACACCGCGCGAGGATTCTCCGGAACAATCGCATATCGATCTACAACAATACAGGAAGCCCCACGGTCGATTGCATCCTCAATGTAAGCATGCCCGTCGGTGCGAAGTCCGCGAATACAGATGAACAGCATTCCCTTCCGCACGTTTCTTGAATCGGTCGCGATCCCCGTAATTTCCATGTTTTGTGCATGCAGTGGGCAAAAAAGCTCCGCCTGTGCACACAATTCCTTCAAAAGCATGCCGCCTTCCTCCCGAACAGAAAATTTCTTTTCACGTCCGACAGAGTGAGAAAGGCTCTGTCAATCCATTATTCCTCTATGGGAATATAATCCGCTTCGTCGCGGTACCGTAAAGTCACCTCAATCACCGTACCGCGCGGTACTTCTTCACCCGCTCCTACGGATTGAGCAACCACCTCAGGGCCTGTTCCGCTCAAATAGTTCTTCGTCCCCGAAATTTTGATATTCAGGCCCGCATTGGTCAAAACGTAATTGGCTGCCTTTGCGGTCATTCCACTCAGATTCGGCACGGTCACAAGATCATCCTGACCTTGATTGCCATCGGAATACGTAATCAATCTTGCCGCGCTCTTCTCTACAACCGTTCCCGCCTCAGGAGACTGCTTCTTGATTACTCCCTCACCGTTCGGATCCATGGTGATACCGAGACTTGCGCAGTGCTTTCTTGCGGAAGAAACGCTCCATCCTACCACAGAGGGGATGGTCACGGTTTGCTTTTGCAATTCTTCCTCGGTATACACCGCCTCGACACCGAGATACGGAAGAATGGTCTTCATCACGTTCCCGACAAAGGGAGCTGCAACGGTGCTTCCGTAGAGAGATCCCTTGGTAGGCTCGTCAACGATGATGATCACCGCATATTTGGGATCGTCCGCGGGAGCAAATGCCACGGTAGAGCAAACGTAATCCTCGCTCTCCTTAAACTGATCGATATCTCCCGTATATTTACAAATCGAGCACGTATACTGTACCTTATCTTCTTCCTTCAAAACCTCGCCGCCGTCACCGTACGCAGGAACTCCCGTGCTGTCACAAACGGGACATTCACGCTCCTTTTTCTCTGACGTACCTGTTTTTGCCGCAATGCGATACCCCGCAACGTAAGCGTTTTTAGCACCGCCATTTCCGGAAACACCCTCTTCCAGGATTTCTGCTACGGTTTTGCAAACGTCCTCACTGACCACCTGACGCTTCGCGGCAGCATCATAGGTAGAGATCACTGTTCCGTTTTCATCGGTGATAGAGGAAATCATATGGGGAGTTACAAGATATCCGCCGTTTGCCACCGCACTGACCGCGGTGATCTGTTGGATCAGAGTGACGTTAAAGTTCTGTCCGAATGCATAAATCGCAAGATCCAGCTCTGTAAACGCATCCTTTTTTGCCACTACGCTTTTTCCCTCTCCGGGAAGATCGATCCCTGTTTTTTCAAGATAACCGAAGGCGCGCAGATATTCATAAAAGGTATCTTCCCCCAAACGCTGTCCCAAGCGCATCAGCCAGGGGTTGCAGGACTGCTGAATGCCTTGCACAAAGGTCAGAGAACCGTGTCCCTGAATCTTGTGACACTTGATCTTCTGACCGAGAACGACGTGATATCCGGGACAGGAAAACGTCTCGTTCAAGGAAACGACGTCCTCCTCCAGGGACATTGCCGCAGTCATCACCTTAAAGGTCGAACCGGGAATGTACGCATCGTTCACCGCTTTGTTTTTCCACATATCAAAGCGCAAGGAAAGGAGCATATCGTTGTAGCTTTCGGAATCCTCCTCATAGCCGGTTGCCAAGAGCTTACCGAGCGATTGCTCGTCAAGAACGGTCGGTTTATTCAGATCAAAGGAGGGGCACACCGCCATACCGAGCACAGCACCCGTATCCACCTCCATAACAATTCCCGCCGCACGGTTCTGACCGCCCGATTCGGTATATGCCGACAAAAGCTCCTTTTCCAGTGAGGACTGAACAAAGATGTCCAGTGTTGAATTGATGTGGTAACCGTTTTCGGCTTCGATGTATTCCTTGTAGCTGTAAGGCATTTCATTACCCTGCGCATCGCGCGCGGTCACGTAACGTCCGTCCGTTCCCGCCAGCTCCTTATCATAGTAAAGCTCCAAGCCGTAAAGTCCCGTTCCGTCGCTGCCCGTAAATCCGATCACGTGAGATGCAAGTGTGGAATATGGATAATATCTTGTATAAGTGCTTTCAAGATAGATCATCTGCTCAAGCTCATATTCGGCGATAAAGGCGCGCACACGATCCGCCGTTTCCTCATTCACCTCACGTGCGATGGTTCTGTCCAGATACTTCGTGTACTCGGTCTGCTTCATGACAAATTCATAGGAGCAGTCAAGAATCGAAGAAAGATGCTTCGCAATCAAACGGTCGTAAGGAAGTGCGGAATCATCCACCTCTTCATCCTTTGAGGTTTCCGTTTCCGTGACCGTTTCCTCGCTTGCGAGTTCTTCAGCCACAACAACTTCCGCATCCTGTGTTTCAAGCGGTTCGCTTTCCGCATTCTCACCTTCAGCCGTTTGCGCTTCGCTTCCGTCAAGCTCCCCAACGGTCGCTTCCGCTTCCCTTTCTCTCTGTGCGCTCGCGATCGAAGACGGAGAAATGAATACGCGATAGGTTGAAACGTTAGTCGCAAGAAGGACACCGTTTTTGTCATAAATGTTTCCGCGGGACGCATTGACCGAGGATTCGGTCGTCATCTGCGCCAAAACCTTCTCTTGGTAGTGAGAATAAGACACGGTTTGGTAAAGCAAAATTCTGATTAAAAGAACGGAAAAGAGCAACACGGCAAGCCCCAGAAGAATGGTGGCTCTGCCGACCACCTTCGGATGAAGGCTGCCGTTGCTCTTTTCATTGTTTTGGGGCGTTCTGTCTTCCATGTGCATCTCCTTTCCGCGTTCAGAAAAGGTGAAGAACCCCCTCTGCTTAGTTTGTTTATATTATGCCGACGGACAGACGTTTATTCCGCCTCACTGAATACCGAGCGCATTCAGAATTGCCGAAAGTCCTACGGTCTTTTCCTCCTCCTCGTCCAGAATGACGATCGAATTTTCTGTATCGTTGGAAACGTATTCCATCCGCACGAAATCCTCGTCCACCATTCCAAGCTCATTGACAGCAACCTCACGCAGTGCCAAAAGATCGTTTTGCACGGCAAGATCAGCTTCCATATCCGCAATTTCGGCAGACAACTCGGAAGCCTCAATCTTGAGTGTATTAAAGCGTCCTTCGGCATGATTGACAAGCACGGAGCTTGCAACCACCAGCATCAAGGACATCGCAACTACCAGAATTGCCGCGAAAGCCGAAAGCGGAAAACGGCGTGTTTCACGGCTTGTATCCGGCTTCGCTCCATTGAACCACAGAGGATAAGAAAGCTTCACTCGCTCCTTTGTCTCTCTGGGAAGTGTTTTGATTTTCCGAGGAAGTGATGCGATCTTCTTGCGAAGCTGTACCTCCCCCGTTCCTCTGACAGGAAGTACACATTCTCTTTCGGCATCTCCGCTCTTAACAAGCTCGTCCTCGGGAAGAGTTTGAGAAAAATCGGTGTCTTGCGTTCTTTGTGCACGGGTTTCCGCAAAATACTCCAAAAGATCCCCTTCCGACATCAGTTCCTTTCCATGACGGTACTTTTCGGAAACGTAGCTGTCTGAAAGCGTGGAGAGGCGATAAGATGAGGGCTCAAAGCTTTGCGTTTCCTTCTCACGAAGGATCTGCGCTTCCGCATCCTTTTCTACCGATCTTGAAAGTCCGCGCGAAGAAAAACGTGCTGTAAGATCCTGCAAACGGCTCTCGGCACTGATCTCTATCTCGCGTCCCGTATCCACGTTCGTTCTTTCTTCGGTGATACTCATCGGTAGATTTCTCCTTCATTCATTTTAAAGCTTTTCGGCAACCCGAAGCTTTGCACTGTGTGATCTTGGATTGACTTCAAGCTCCTCTGCGCTTGGCAAAATAGGCTTTCTTGAAATGATTTTCAATTGCGGCTTATTTCCGCAAACGCACACAGGAAAGCTTTTCGGGCACGTACAACCGCCCGTCAAGGACGCAAAGGTCTGCTTGACGATGCGATCCTCCAAGGAATGGAAGGTAATGATTGCAATCCTTCCTCCCGGATTCAGAAGAGAGACTGCGGCTTTGATTGCAGGCGCAATCACGTCCAGCTCTGCATTCACCTCAATGCGAAGCGCTTGAAAAGACCGTTTCGCGGGATGATGCCCACTCTCTCTGGCTTGCGCAGGGATCGAGCGTTTAATGATCTCGACCAGTTCCCCGGTGGTCTCGATGCTGCCCGATTCCCTTGCGCGGATAATATTTGATGCAATGCGAGAGGAAAATCTCTCTTCCCCGTATTCAAACAGAATGCGACGAAGCTCCTCCTCGGAATATTCATTTACGATTTTCTTTGCCGTCAGTGGATTGTTCTCATCCATTCGCATATCCAGCGGTGCATCCGCGCGGTAGGAAAATCCGCGTTCGGCTGTATCCAACTGATAAGACGAAACTCCGAGATCCAACAAAAGACCGTCGATGTGAGAAATTCCACGGGAGGCACATACCGTCAAAAGTTCTCTGAAATTGGTATGTACCACCTCGGCACGTGCACCGAAGGGCGCCAACCGCTCCCGCGCCACGCGAACCGCGGTTTCGTCCTGATCCAATGCCAGAAGAAGACCGCTCTCACCCAACCGTGCGGCAATCGCAGAGCTATGCCCCGCACCGCCCGCAGTGCCGTCTATATAAATTCCGTTTTTCTTGATGGAAAGCGATTCAATACATTCATCAAGAAGAACCGAGCGATGTGAAAAGCTGATATTTTCTTCCATATGCTCCGTCAGCCTCCCATCACAACTCAAAGTCCAAGCTCTTCCAGCTCAGAAATCATCTCATCCAGATTCACGTCTCCGACCATACGGTCATAAGCGCTCTCTGCCCAGATCTCCGCGTAATCTCCGCAGCCGACCACCACTGCATTCTTTTCAATCTCAGCATACAGTGTCAACTCCGAGGGAAGAACGATTCTTCCCTGCGAATCAGGGGTTACCTGAACCAAGGACGCATGCAAAAATCGCATGATCTTTTCGGAAAGCTTTCTTTTTTGTTCCTTCAAGGGAGCAATATAGCGTTCCCATTCGGAAAGAGAGTATATTTTCAGACAATGCTCTCTGATATCCTTCGCAACAACAAAGGTTTCACCCAGCTCCTCACGAAGCTTCGCGGGAATAAAGATTCTGTTTTTCACATCCAATCCGTGACGGAATTCCCCACCGAGCATCATCTGTTCCTCCTTTCCTTGGTTTCCGGCCGTTTTTGCTCCACTTTGAAACACTTCGCTCCACTTTTCACCACTTTTGAGTATATTATACACCATCTTTCACAAATAAGCAATAGTTTTTCGAAAAAAATTTTCGATTTTTTTATATTTTTTACGACTTTTTTCAAAAAAAAGCAGAGGGTGTTTCAAATGCGTCGTGCCTTTGAAACACCCTCTGTCAAAAGAGGTATACTATTCAAAATCAAGAGTTTTCTTTTTTGATGCTCAAATTTCCTCTTGCGCTTTTTATATACGCTAAGGTCTCTCCCTTGCCGCATACCAAGCACGCCTCTTTTTCTTCAAAGAAAAAATCAAGCGTCGGTGCATTTCCCTTTTTCAATTCATGAGAAAGTGTCATGGACGGTGCCTCTTTTGAAAGAATAGAAACGTTTCCGCTTTTACTTTCCACGTTCACCTGTTCCATACGCGGATGATACTTCAAGCTAACATTTCCAACGGTAGACGTAACGTCGGTTTCGAGGAATCCCAAAGCATCAATCACAACCTCGGAAGATCTGACGTTCAGACAAAGCCGATCAAGCTGACCGAGCATTCGTTCGGGAATGCGTACGATCAGGTCTTTTTTCTTATTTTCATCACTTCCGAAAAAGCTGGATGGTTTTCTGTACTTGACCGTCAAGGTAGTTCCGTCCTCGCTCAGGTGTCTTCTCATATAGGATGCCTCGGTCAACTCAAGATCGTAGCGTTCACTCACAGAGGGATAGTAATCCTCGCAAACAACGATCTCCACACGCCCATCCACCCAGTCGATGTCAAGTGTTGTCAAGGCATCGGTATACACCGTTCCGCTACCGATTTCATAGCCCGTATCATCATAGCGATAGGCAGTCCAACCGAACGTCCATTCTCCGTTTCCAAGCACTCCATTCAAAACACCGAGAAGAACCGCTGCCAGCACTGCAATGCCGAGAACGATCAAAACCGCAAAGAGAACCTTTTTCTTTTTCATAAAGCACCTCACAGTGAAACAATTCTTGCAAGCGCAAGCCCTACGGATTGCGCTTGCACGTATTACGGAGCTTCAAAAAGCGCAATGGCTCGGTAAAGCGTCATGTAATCGGAGTAAATATTCTCATCACTTGACGATCCAACCACCCATCCCCTCGTCAGAACAATCAACGTATCTGCAGGCATCGTTTTCATGGCATCGTAATAGCGATACAGCTCCGTATCCCCAAGACGAATCGCACATTCTCCGTAAGCCCCTTCGGGAAGATTCTCTCCGAAAATGTCTTTCAGAGGCATCGCAAGACTTTCCATCCTCTGCTCCTTGTACAAAAGCTCGCTGACAAACCAGACAGAGCACTCCCCTGTCCCCATGTAATTTGCAAAGCTTTCAATCTCGGAAAGATTATTTTGCTTGAGCATATTGAAATACGAATTGGAAAACTCCCCCGTTTCGGATTCCGTCGTTTCCGTTTCAGTTGCCTTATTTCGCATTTCCTCTTCGTTCAACACGTCATAAGTGACAAAACCGACGCTATGTCCGACCACACCGTTCTTTTCCAGAAGATTTTCAAAAATCTCTTCCACGGCATCACGCTTTTCCTCGGTCCAACGGTAATCCTCTTCGTTCGTTCCGACGTACGCACCGCCAAAAACCACGGGGACGTCGATCTCTTCCCTCTGCACACATTGTGAGAAGCAAACCGCAAAAACAAGAACAAAAAACGCAATGATGATCACATGCCATTTGTAGTGATACCAAAAATTATCCAACCACTTGAGAAATTTGTTTTCTACGACAATTTCCCCTGCCGTTTCCTTTTCATGCTCCGACATAAATCGACCTCCTTTTTCAAAAATAGGACGGACTCATTTTGATGCAACGTGCAAAATGAGCCGTCCTGTAAAGTCAAATTTTAAGATCTGAAAACTTCCAGCACCTTGAGACGAACGGTTCCGTTCGGTACCTCAACGTTGACGGAATCGCCGATCTTCTTACCGATCAACGCAGCGCCAATGGGAGACTGATCGGAGATCTTCCCCTCCATGGGGTTCGCTTCGTTAGAGCCAACCAGCGAATAGGTGCTCTCAATTCCCGCGTCAAGATCCGCAACCTTAACAGAAGAACCAAGGCTCACCACACCCGTATCAACGTTGCTCTCGTCCAGGATGACAGCGTTTTCAATCAGCTCCTCAAGCTCCTTGATGCGCGCCTCATTCTTCGCCTGATCATTTCTTGCCTCGTCATACTCAGCGTTCTCGGAAAGGTCTCCAAAGGAACGTGCGACCGCAATGTCGTTTTTAATCTTTTCTCTCTCTTCGTGCGTACGGCGGTAAAGCTCGTCAACAAGCTCCTGATATCCCTGCTGTGTATAAAGCATCTGTTTTCCCTTTGCCATGATCATATCTCCTTATGATAAAAGTATATTTTATATTAAATTTGCTTTTTGTTTTTACTTTGTCAATTGCCCGATCGCAGCCTTCAACTGATTGTCAAGAGACTGAGGAAGAACGTACAGGCTATATTCCAACGCCTCCCCTTCCAGGGGAATATCGTCCCCGACCGTGGGCTTCACCCCAATCTCATGATAGGTAACGCCGCATTTGGTCACGTACGCATAGGTGGTCATCTTCACGTAGCCGTCGTACATTCCGCCGCTGAAGCTGGAAAGACTGATAATGGATTGCATAATCCCCTTACCGAAGGTGGTTTCTCCCACAACGGGTGCCAGATCATAATCGCGAAGCGTTGCCGTAAAGACCTCCGCCGCGCTTGCCGTATTGCCGTTGCAGAGCACCACCATTTCAAGATCGCGGTACATACCAAGCTCACTCTTGTAGACCTTGCAGGATGCGTAATCGCCGCTCAGATGCTCCATCGGCTCGGCATAATAAGACTCGGCAACGTTTCCGTCGCTATCCACAGAGCTCAATATCAAGTCTCCCTCATGAAGAAAATAGGACAGCACCGCTTTGATGGAGATCAGATCCCCACCGGGATTGTTGCGAACGTCAAAGACATATTTTTCAGCGCCCTTGTCACTCAAGGAGTTCATTGCCTCTTTCAATTGACTCGGAGTGGTCAGATTGAAGGAGTGAATCTTTACAATTCCGATCGTAGGATCTTCCTCCGCGGTCGTATAGGTGACCGCCTCCTCCACGTAGGTGTCCCTCTTGACCGAAAACTCCACCTTGGAATAGGATGTTCCGTCTTTTCGGAAAACCAGGAATTGAGCCTCGGAGCCAATCTCGCCGCGCATGGCGTTCAGAGCCTGAGTATATCCCCCAAGCTGCGAGATTGTCAAAAAGGAATCCTCTGATTTGATTGCGTAAATACAGTCGCCAACCTGAACGTCATACTTTTCGGCAGGCGAATTCCGAAAGACCGAAATCACTTCAAAAACCTGGTAGGAATATCCGTCCACCGTCAATTCCGTTTGAATCACGCTTACACCGATTCCAACGTGATTTCCAACGTTGTTTTCAAGAATCTGTGCGTATTCCTCTTCGGTGTAATACTCTGCATAGTCATCCCCCGTCGATTCCGCGTAAGCCTTCAGAACCGCCTCTAAACGGTCCTCCTCGCTAACCTTATCCGCATAGTACGATGAGGTTTCAAAAAGCTTTGACAAAAGCTTCAGCTTTCCAAGCTCACTTCCGTCCTGTGCATTTACAACATCCAGAGTCGCTTCCAATTTTTGGATTTCTTCTTGCTTTTTTTGCAATTCACTTACGTACACCGTCCGCCAGAGAGCAGAGGTCAGTGTGTAAGTCGTCATCACAGAAACGACGGTTGCCACACAAACGATCAGTGCGACAATCCCCAGGGAAAGCCTTTTCTTCTCTTTCTTTATTTTTCGAAGATCAATGGGCTCGTGCGGAGGATCGTTTTGAGGCTCTTCCTGCCCCTCTCTCCACGGAAAATCGTTGTTTTGGTTCTGATCCATAGAGTTTCCTTTCGACATAGGTTTCAAATATGAGAGCACGGTATACTGATTCTATTCGAAGTACCGTCTTTCATATGCATTTTTTAGCCTCGCTCACAGCACTCACCGTAATTCATACGCCGCAATGCCGTGAACGAGGCCTCCGACCAAGGAATCCGTACTTGCGGCTTCCCTTATATGTCAAAACTTAATAGGCTTGGAGCTTAAGTACTTTTTCACCATCAGGGCGACCTTGAAGGTGATCGCATGCTCGAACTCGCGAAGGTCAAGTCCCGTCAGCTTGCGGATCTTTTCCAAACGGTACACCAAGGTATTTCTGTGCACAAAGAGCTTGCGCGAGGTCTCGGATACGTTGAGGTTGTTTTCAAAGAAACACTGGATGGTCTGCAAGGTTTCACGGTCAAGAGACTCCAGACTTCCCTTCTTGAACACCTCCTGCAAGAACATCTCGCAAAGCGTGGTAGGAAGCTGATAGATCAGACGTCCAATACCGAGATTTTCATAGCTGATGATATTTTTCTCGGTCTCAAACACCTTACCAACCTCAAGAGCAACCTGCGCTTCCTTATACGCGCGGGCAAGATCCTTAATGTTTTCCACAACGGTGGAAATACCGATGGCAACCTTGGTGTAAAACTCTGCGGAAAGCGTGTCCGCAATGTTGGTTGCAATCTTTTCGATCTCACGCGTCTCGGTTCCGGGCTTTACGTCCTTGACCAGCACAATGTCATGCTCACCCACGCTGATGACGTAATCCTTGGACTTATCCGGGAACATATTCTGAAGCATTTCAAAGGGCATCATATCCGTTTTTCCGAAGAACTTGATCAAGAAAACGATCCGCATCTCTTCGGTATTGAAGTGAAGCTCCTTGGATTTGATATAGATATCACTGGGAAGGATGTTGTCAAGAATGATGTTCTTGATAAAGGAGCCCTTATCGTATTTTTCGTCATACAGATTTTTGATATTGCCGAGAGAGATTGCCAGGAACTTAGACATTTTCTCCGCCATTTTATCCTCACCTTCCACGAAGACAACGTAATCGGTCTTAGGGCCGCTGGTCATGGGACGGTAGGTGTATCCACCGGTAGAAATAACGTCATTGGTGTAACTCAATTCATCTCTGACACCCTGACGGATCTCACCGATCTTTACCAACTCGGAGCAAGCAATGATCACACCGTTCTCATCAACGACACCAATGACGCGATCGATCGCATCCTTCATCTGATGAATAACACCCTGAAACAATCTGTTAGACATAAAAAACCTCTCTCATATCGAATTTGGGGGCACTTCGTAAAAAACTAAATATATTTTACATCATTTTTTGTGATTTTTCAATAGGTTTTTCAATATTTTTTATAATTTTTTTCTTTTTTTTCGTGCAAAATGCATGGCATGTAAAAAACAGAAGCCTCAAAACAACCGATTTTCGTCAAAAATGCAAAAACACTCGGTCAAAATCACAACGCTTCGGAGAGTTCAAACTCGTAAACAAGGCAAGAAAGCACAAAAGAAGCCGCCGTTTCAGTACGGAGAATGCGTTTTCCGAGATTCACGGGAATCCATCCTCTCGCCTTCGCCCGATTCGCTTCACTAACGGAAAAGCCGCCTTCGCTTCCCACCATCAACGCGATTTTTGGAAGGTGATTCTCCGAAAAGTTTTTCCGGAAGTGTCTCAATGCTTGCGGCAAACCTTCCGTCCCGTCTCCTTCATAGCAAAAAAGTGCAAGATCACATTGATCGATCACATCAAGGGCACTTGCAAAAGAGACTGTAGAAAACACCGTGGGAACAATGCCGCGCCCGCTTTGCTTTGCTGCCTCCAATGCAATCCGCTGACGGCGTTCCACACGCTTGTCCTCATTTTCTCCTTTTACCTTTACAATGCAGCGCTCACTTTCAAAGGTCACAATCTCAGATGCTCCGCATTCCACCGCCTTCTGAATCACACTGTCCAATTTATCTCCCTTAGGAAGCGCCTGAAGGACAGTGGCTACGTACGGTGGCTCCGTATTGCATTTTCTCTTTTCGATCACCCTTGCGATCACTCTGTCGGGAAGAAACTCAACCAGCTCACACTCATATTCACAGCGTTGCATATCGCTCACTGTGATCCTCTCCCCGACCGCCATACGCAAAGAACGCGAAACGTGGTGTGCATCATCTCCAAGCAGCACAACTGTCTCGTTTTCGATTTGTTCAGTGCGGACAAAAAATCTCGGCATATTCCGTTCCAATCCCTCTCATGATTAAATGTAGACAACGTCTTAAAAACATCCAAAAAGCATTTCAGATCAAGTCTCGCGGTATTGCGCTCTGCAAAGTCATATATATCATACAATATTTTGAAAATTCTGTCAAGTTTTTTTGTAAGCGCATTTCCTTTTTTCGACTGTGAATTTGTTAACAAATCGTAACCTTTTCAAAACACTCTTGAAAACAGACAAAAAGAAATGTATAATATATGATGGATGACAAGGTGGCTTGTCATCCCCAAAGCAGTTTTCTAATAAATTACATTTATAAAAAGGAGTATCGAAATGACCAACAACAAGTACGTTCTGGATTGGATCAAGTCCATGGCTGACATGGTAAATCCCAAAGAGATCGTCTGGATCGACGGAACCGAGGAGCAGACCGAGGCTCTCAGAGCTGAGGCATGCAGCACCGGTGAACTCGAGCCCCTCAATCCCACAGAGTATCCGAACTGCTATCTCCATCGCACTGCAATCAATGACGTAGCGCGCGTAGAGAACAGAACCTTTATCTGCACCTCCAAGAAAGAGGATGCGGGTAATATCAACAACTGGATGGATCCCAAGGAGTGCTACGAGAAGCTTTCCAAGCTCTACAAGAATTCTTACAGCGGAAAAACGATGTATGTCATTCCCTACTCTATGGGTGTTGTCGGTTCCGATTTTGCAAAGATCGGTATTGAATTGACCGATTCTATCTACGTCGTTCTCAACATGCTGATCATGACTCGCGTCGGTAAGAACGTCATTGACGCACTCGGCGATTCCGCAGACTTTGTCAAGGGACTTCATGCCGTTGCTGACTGCGACGAGGAAAAGCGTTTCATCTGTCACTTCCCCGAGGACAACACCATCTGGTCCGTCAACTCCGGTTACGGTGGAAACGTTCTTCTTGGAAAGAAGTGCTTCGCGCTCCGTATCGCTTCCTACCTTGGACGCAAAGAGGGCTGGATGGCCGAGCACATGCTCATCCTCGGTCTTGAAAATCCCGAAGGCGAGATCAAATACATCTCCGCTGCATTTCCCTCCGCTTGCGGTAAGACCAACCTTGCTATGCTCATTCCGCCCGAAATTTACAAGAAGGCGGGATATAAGGTATGGACCGTTGGTGACGATATTGCATGGATTCGTGTCGGTGAAGACGGCAGACTCTATGCCATCAATCCCGAAAACGGTTTCTTCGGCGTGGCTCCCGGTACAAACGCAAAATCCAACCCCAACGCTCTCGATTCAACAAAGAAGGGCACGATCTTCACGAACGTTGTTCATAACCTTGATGACAATACGGTATGGTGGGAAGGTCTTGACAACAATCCCCCCAAGAATGCACTCAACTGGAAGGGCGAAAAGTGGGATTACACCAAGTACGACAAGGCGGACAAGGTCAACACCTCCGGTGCTCACCCCAACTCCCGCTTCACCGCGCTGGCATCCAACTGCCCTTGCATCTCCTCTGAATTCAACAGTCTCAAGGGCGTTCCGCTGACCGCGATCATCTTCGGTGGAAGACGCGCAAAGACCGCTCCCCTGGTATATGAATCCCGCAGCTGGCAGAACGGTACCTTCGTCGGCTCTATCATGGCTTCCGAGACAACCGCAGCAGCTGCAGGTGCTGTCGGTGTTGTCCGCCGCGATCCTATGGCAATGCGTCCCTTCGTAGGCTACGATATG
>JAZSMX010000021.1:0-14112 GCA_045536125.1 Eubacteriales bacterium
CTGACGAAGCCCCCGCGCGCAAAAGCCGACGGTAGGCTTTTGCGTGCCGCGGAATTTGCGGTTTTCGCTTGAAAAATCTCAAAATATCATCAATCAACGGGCGAAACTAAGGCGCGAAGCCGCAAAGCAAAAACGACGGGGGTGAGTAACAAATGCGTTTTCGCATTTGACTCACCCCCTTTTTCTTATTTTATTTTATAATAATATTTAATCTCGTTTTAATTTTTATGATGTAAATCAACAAAAAAGAGTAGGATTTTCTGTTCAATACGTCAAATCCTACTCTCTATTTTGTTGTTAAGTGAAATTCTTTTACTTTAAGCTTTCATCGGATGGCGCTCTCTGTAGCGCGCCTCCGCCGCATCAAGGAGGGCTCTTTCCCGTTCGTTTTCCGCGATGACGGGGGGGATCTCGCGCTTGCCCTTCTCGCTCTCATCCAGAGCCACGAGAACGAAGTGGGCATCCGCGATCAATTCACGCGCACCGTCAAGACGCTCGACGTACGCATTGACCAGCACCTCCATGGAGGTACGCCCCGTTCTGACCACCTGTCCGTGCACCACCATCGTCTCGTTGGAATAAGCGGGACGCAAAAAGCGCAATTCATCCACACAAGCCGTCGTGACAGGTCCTTTGGCGTAGCGCCTCGCGCTCACCGCGGCGACCTCGTCCATCCAACCCATCAGATGTCCTCCGAACAGTCTCCCGGCTCCGTTGACGTTCTCCTGGCGCAAAATCTGCACAAATTCCGCAAAGGATTCGGACGTTCCCCGTCCCATGGGCTCTTGGATCTCTTCCATCGGCGTACCGAAGCGCATCAAAGCTCCGTCACGTCAGCCTTGGAATATCCGTTGCGGCGCAGAATATCCTCTGCCGCCTCCAATTCCTCGGTTTGAATAATCATAAACGCCTTGCCCGTTTCCTTGGCAACGTAGGCATACATATATTCCACACCGATGCCACTCTCGGCAAGCACGCGCAATACTCCCAAAGCACCGCCGGGCGTGTCCTCCATGGAGAGCGCCAGCACGTTCGTCACGCGAACGATGATGCCCGCGTCACTAAGAACCCGCTTTCCTTCCTCGGGCTTATCCACGATCAGACGGAGAATACCGAACTCGGTGGTGTCCGCCAGAGAAAGCGCGCGGATGTTGACGTTGTTTTGTGCCAGCACGTCCGCCGCCGCGCACATGCGTCCCTTTTTATTTTCCAGAAATACGGAAAGCTGCTTTGTAATCATTGCCGTTTCCTCCTTACATTTTTCCTTTACGGTTGTCGATAACACGCTTTGCCTTGCCCTCGCTTCTGACGATGGACTTGGGGTTGACAAGGTGCACCTTTGCGCTGATGCCGAGCATGGTACGAAGCTGCTCCGTGATGCTCTTCTCAAGCATCTCGATCTTCTTGATGTTATCGGAGAAGAACGCCTCGCTCATCTCCACGTTGATATCGAAGGTGTCCGTATTGTTGACACGGTCGACAATGATCTGATAGTTCGGTGTAATCTGATCTCCGCTGACCTTGAGCAGCACCTCCTCGATCTGAGACGGGAAGACGTTGACACCGCGGATGATCAGCATATCGTCCGTGCGTCCGTCGGGCTTCGCCATACGGATGTGCGTACGTCCGCAGCGGCAGGGCTCTGCGTTCAGAACACAGATATCACGCGTGCGGTATCTGACCACGGGGAATGCTTCCTTGGAAAGCGAGGTAAACACCAATTCACCGGGCGTACCGTAAGGCAGCACCTCCTCGGTTTCGGGATCGATGATCTCCACCGCGAAGTGATCCTCCCAGACGTGCATGCCCGCCTGCTCCGCGCATTCGCAGGAAACGCCGGGGCCCAATACCTCGGAAAGACCGTAGATGTCGTAAGCGCGGATACCGAGCTTTTCCTCGATCTGCTGTCTCATATTCTCAGACCAGGGCTCGGCTCCGAAAATACCGACGCGCAGCTTGAGCTGATCCTTCACACCCAGCCGTTCAACCTCCTCACCGAGGTACATCGCATAGGAGGGCGTGCAGCAAAGCACGGTCGCACCGAAGTCTACCATCGTCTGGATCTGATTCGCGGTATTTCCGGAGGAGATCGGAATGACGGTCGCGCCGATGGCGGAGGCACCGCCGTGAAGTCCCAAGCCTCCCGTGAAAAGACCGTAGCCAAAGGACACCTGAATGATGTCCTCGTTCGTAACGCCGACCGCGGCAAGCATACGCGCCACGCATTCATCCCACATGGCGATATCCTTTTCGGTATATCCCACAACGATTCTCTTGCCCGTCGTGCCGGAGGAAGCATGCACACGCACAACGTCCTTCATCGGCACTGCAAAAAGACCGTAGGGATAATAATCGCGCAGATCCTTCTTGTAGGAGAACGGAAGACGGGAAAGATCCTCAATCCCGTGAATATCGTCGGGAGTCAGTCCCTTTTCCTTCATGCGGTTACGGAAGCACTCCACGTTCTCGTAGGAGCGACGCACCGTATCCACAAGCCGTTCACTCTGAAGCTTTTTCAACTCCTCCTTTGGCATACATTCGATCGCCTTGTTTAAAAAGCTCATTCTTTTCACCCTTTCCGCACTGTATTTTCGTATTGATTTTATGTTTTGTCAGTTGTGATATCCGAGATCAAAAGCACTGAGGTTCACCTCAAGGAATTTTGCGGGAACGGTCGTTTTGATCGTCTCCACCCATTCCTCATAAGGAATCTCGGTATTCTTCGCCATCACGCCGATGAGAACGACGTTGACCGCCTTGATGTTCCCCGCCTCTTTGGCAAGAGACAAGGCATCGATTGCCGTCAGATCCACGCATGAAGAAAGCTTTCCCGCAATGTCCTCGGGATATTCCATCGCGCCCGTGATCACGGGCATGGGATTGATCCTTTGCGTGTTGACGATCATCTTTCCGCCCTTTTTCAGGTACGGAAGCGCGCGGTAAGCCTCTAAAAGCTCAAACGCGAGAATGATATCCGCCTCTCCCTTGTCAATGATGGGAGAGTGAACCGCCTCACCGTATTTGACGTAGGTGACCACGCTGCCTCCGCGCTGGCTCATGCCGTGCACCTCGGAGACCTTGACGTCGTGACCTCTGCTGATCACCGCGTTTCCGAGAATGCGGCTGGCAAGCAACGTTCCCTGACCGCCGACGCCGACAATCATGATATTGGTGGTTTTTACGCTCATATCAGTTTCCCTCCTTCTTCTCAATCGCGCCGAAGGGGCAAACCCCTACGCAAAGTCCGCAGCCGTTGCACTGCGTGGGATCGATGCGGACAGCTCCACTCTCTCTGTCCACGCTGATCGCGGGGCATCCCAGCTTCATGCAAAGCTTGCACTTGCGGCATGCATCCCTGTTGATCTCGCAGTGTCCCGAATACTTCACGCCCTTGAGAAGCGCGCAGGGACGCTGTGCGATGATGACCGAAACGTCATCGCGCGCGGTCTCTTCTCTGACCACCTTTTCAAAGCCCTTGACGTCAAAGGGATCGGCTACGGTCACGTGCTCAATGCCAAGTCCCGCACAAAGCTTGATCAGATCCACCTGGCGCGTCGCCTCACCACGAATGGTTTTTCCCGTGGTGGGATTTTCCTGGTGTCCCGTCATTCCCGTGATTGAGTTATCCAGGATGATGACGGTATTGATTCCCTTGTTATAAACGATGTCGGCAAGTCCTGTGATTCCCGAATGCATAAAGGTGGAGTCGCCGATGACCGAAACCAGCTTATGCGCAAACTCCGCGCCCTTGACCTTTGCCATCCCGTGTGCCGCGCTGACCGACGCACCCATGCAGATGGTGGTGTCCACCGAAGCCAGCGGTGCGACCGCGCCGAGCGTGTAGCAGCCGATGTCACCCGAAACGGTGAGTCCCAGCTTTTTGAGAACGTAGAACGTCCCTCTGTGAGGGCATCCCGCACACATGACGGGAGGACGCGCGGGAAGCGCATCAAGAGGCGCAATGCTTTCGGGAGCTTCCTTGCCAAGCACCGCGGAGGCGATCATGGCAGGCGTGTATTCTCCCAGAACGGTAAAGAGCTCCTTGCCCATCACCTCAATTCCGAGGGCACGGCAGGCATCCTCAAGGAAGGGATCCAGCTCTTCGATCACGTAAAGCTTCTTGCATTTCGTTGCAAAGGAGCGGAGCAATTCCTCGGACAGCGGCCAGACAATACCGAGCTTCAGATAGTTGACACTGTCGCCCAAAGCCTCCTTTGCGTACTGGTAGGAGATGCCCGCAGTGATGACACCGATCTCGCTTCCGTTGTCCTCTACGGTGTTGAAGGGACAGTCAGCGGCATACTCCGCGATCTTTTTCGTGCGCTCCTCCACAAACACGTGACGTCCCTTTGCCATTGCGGGCATCATGACGTGCTTGGGAATGTTCTTTTCATAATCCTTGACGGGATGCACCTCTCTCTCCCCGACCTCCACAAGGCTTTGCGAGTGGGAAACACGGGTGGAAAGGCGGACAAAGACGGGGGTATCAAAGCGTTCGGAAAGGTCGAATGCCGCCTTGGTGTAGGCATGGCACTCCGCGGAATCGGAGGGCTCCAGCATCATGATCTTCGCCGCTCTTGCGTAGTGACGGGAATCCTGCTCGTTCTGTGAGGAATGCATTCCGGGATCGTCCGCAACGCAGAAAACCGCACCGCCCGTCACACCGATATAGCTGTCGGTGAAGATGGGATCTGCCATGACGTTAAGACCTACGTGCTTGCAGCAGGACATGGCTCTCCCGCCCGCGATTGCCGCACCGATGGCACCCTCTGCCGCCACCTTTTCATTGGGTGCCCATTCTACGAACACCTCCTTTGCGGGATAGGTCGCCATGCACTCTGTGATCTCGGTGCTGGGAGTTCCGGGATAGGAGGATACCAGATGTACGCCCGCTTCGTACGCACCCTGTGCTACGGCGGCGTTTCCAAGTAACAGTTTTTTCATGATTACGGTCCTTTCTTATTTCACTTCCACCTGCCGGGCAACAAGGCTCTCACCGCAATAGAGACGGCGCAGCTTCGGCTTTTCGATCTTGCCCGTGGGGTTTCTCGGAACTTCGGCAAAGATGATCCTTCTCGGACGCTTGTATCTGGGAAGCGGCGCGCAGAAGCGCTCCAATTCCTCCTCGGTAAGCGTCCCCCCCTCCTTGATCTCGACGATCGCCGCGGCGATCTCGCCGAGTCTCGGATCGGGAAGTCCGATCACCGCCACGTCCTTGACGGCATCGTGTCTGCGGATGAAGTCCTCGATCTGTACGGGATAGAGATTTTCTCCACCCGTGATGATAACGTCCTTTTTGCGGTCCACGAGGAAGATAAATCCGTCCTCGTCCTCCATTGCCATGTCACCCGTCGCCAGCCATTCGCCGTGCAGGATCTCATCGGTCGCCTTTTTGTCCTTGTAGTAGCATTTCATCACACCGGGGCCCTTGACGCAAAGCTCACCGACCTCACCGCGCGGCACGGTGTTTCCGTGCTCATCCACGATGCAGACCTGCCAGCCGTAACCCGCGCGACCGATCGCGCCGACCTTGTGTATGTTCTCCACACCGAGATGCACGCATCCCGGACCTATGGATTCGGAAAGGCCGTAGTTGGTGTCGTACTGATGCTTCGGAAAGACCTTCAGCCAACGGCGGATCAGAGAGGGCGGCACGGGCTGTGCGCCGATGTGCATCAGTCTCCATGCGTCCAGATCGTAATCCTCCGTCTTGATCTCTCCGCGGTCAATGGCATCCAGAATATCCTGTGCCCACGGAACGAGGAGCCAGACGATGGAGCAATGCTCATCCGACGCGGCACGGAAGATCCACTCGGGCTTCGTGCCCTTGAGAAGCACCGCGCGGCTTCCGCTCATCAAAGAGCCGAACCAGTGCATCTTCGCGCCCGTGTGATAAAGAGGCGGGATGCAGAGGAAGACGTCGTCGTGCGACTGAGAATGGTGATTCTGCTCCACGCGAGCCGAATGGATCAGGCTGCGGTGCGCATGCAGGATCGCCTTGGGGAAGCCCGTCGTTCCCGACGAAAAATAGATCGCCGCGTCATCCTCCTCACCGATGGTGAGAGAAGGCTCCTCCGTCGTACAGTAGTTGATCATTTTGTCATAGCTGTCGGCAAAATAGGGACAGTCCTCGCCGACGTAAAACATATGCTTGACGTCGGGAAGTCGGTCACAGATCTGCTCCATACGTCCGACGAATTCCGGACCGAAGACCAGCGTGGAGCAATCCGCCTTTTCAAGACAGTATTTGATCTCATCCGCCACGTAACGGTAGTTGAGCGGCACGACGATCGCGCCCGCCTTGAGCACTCCGAAGTAAATGGGAAGCCATTCGATGGAGTTCATCAGCAAAATAGCGACCTTATCTCCCCTTCTGCATCCGCGCGTCAGCAGGAGATTGGCAAAACGGTTTGCCTTGTCGTTGAATTCGCGCCACGTAATCGCGCGGCGGAAGGGCTTGCCGGGCTCGGGCTGCATCAGGGAATAATCCTTCCAGGTAATGCGGCTCTCGGGCTCGAAGCAAGGGTTGATCTCTACAAGCGCCGTTTCCTCCCCGTAAAGGGTGGCGTTCTGATTGAGCAGATCGATGATGGTCATTTGTACTCTCCTTTTGATGCTCTCGTAATCACAATAACAAAAACCGTTCTCTGCGGCGTGCGCAGGGGACGAATATATCGCGGTACCACCTCTGTTGCCGCGCCCTTGAGCGCGACCACTCGAAATCGCTGTAACGGGCATTCCCGCCGCGCCTTCGGGATTCCTCCCACGGTGCGGAACTCGCGAACTGTATTCGGCATTTCTCTGCTGCTGTCTTACACCTCCCGACAGCTCTCTGCAAGCGCGAAAAAATGTCTACTTGGTTTCGGTCATCGTCTTTTTTGTGCCACGGGCACGATTTTTGAAACATACATAAATTATAGCACTCGCGTTTTTGTTTGTCAATACCTTTTTTCTACATTTTTATGCATTTCCGCGCCTTTGGAGAAAGCGGCGCGCAGATTCTCGGAAATTTCTCGGAAAAAGACAAAAAAATGAAAATATATGCACCGCGTGGAAAATATTTACATATTTTTGTAAAAAGGCTTGCATTTTATACAAAACGGTGCTACAATACTGTTATCCCAAAAATTGGAGGAATATCATGAAAAAGATTCTATGCATGCTTCTGACGCTTTCCTTCGTGCTTTGCCTCTTGATCACGCTCCCCTTCGGGGCAAGCGCGGCAACCGAGCATATCCGGCACGGTCTGGAGGTCAGTATCATCACCGACAAATACAGCTACGGTGCCGATGAAACGATACAGCTCTCCATCGAAATCAAAAATACCAACCCCTACCGCGTGGACGGGCTGGCTCTGGAAACCTTCATTCCCGAGGGCTTGAAGGTTGAAGGGGAAAATTTGCATCTGGAAAGCTTTTCGATCGAGGCGGGAGAGACCTTCTCCTCCGAGACCTACACGGTTCAGCCTCTGCCTCTTGCGGGAGTTCAGATCGAAAACGTTGTAGTGGAAAACCAGGTGCAGAACAACGCTCCCACCGTCGATTCCGCTTTTGAGAAGGAAACCGTCACGGAAGGCGCGCTCTCTCCGCTCCTCATCACACTTGTGATCGTGGGAATTCTTGCCGCCCTCGCCCTTGCCCTGTTTTTCGTGCTCAAGCACAAAAAGGCGGCACGCGTGATGAGCGTTCTGCTCTGCGTCACGATGCTCTTCTCCGTCGTTCCGATGTACGCATCCGCGTTCGGCGGCGTCAAGGAGGTCGCGAAGGTTGACAAGACAATCCTCGTCGACGGCAAGGCGCAGACCCTCCGCGCCTCCCTGATCTTCCCCGACAGCTACATCGATCCCAATTGCCGCCTTGTATTCGATACCAAGGGCGGAAGCGAGATCAATCCTCAGTACATGCTCAGAGGGGATACCCCCCACACTCCCTCCACCCCCTACAAGGAGGAGTGCATCTTCCTCGGCTGGTACACAAACGATACCTACACCGAGGAATTCGACTTCAGCAAGCCCCTGAAGAAGTCCGACAAGGCGGTCGCCCTTTGGTTAGACATCTCCGATCCGACCGATACCGACGGTGACGGTCTTTCCGACGTCATTGAAGAGTATATGGGACTGGACCCTTACGATGCGGATACCGACGGTGACGGACTGGACGATTACGTCGAATCTAACCTCCTCAGCTACAACCCCAAGTCCCGCGATACCGACGGCGACGGTGTCTATGACGGAAGCGAGGATTGCGATGGTGACGGCATCACCAACCTCTCCGAAATCTCCATCGGCACAAGCCCTGCGGCAGAGGACACCGACCTTGACGGTCTGACCGATCCCGACGAGATTGATGTCTACAATACGAGCCCCGTCCTTGCCGACACCGACGGTGACGGTGTTTCCGACGGAAAGGAAATTGAGCTCGGAACCGATCCCTTCACCCACCAATCCTCCTTCGCGATGAACCTCTCCGCAGAGGAAAGCGAGGACAGCGTCACCGCATCGGTTGCCATCGAGCTTGCGGGCGAGCAGGTCGAAACCCTCAAGATCGAGCCCGTTGAAAACACCACCTTCTTCCCTGCCACCATGCCGGGATACCTTGGAAAGGCATACGATTTCAGCGTGGACGGCGGCTTTGAAAGCGCTACGATCGGCTTTGAGTTTGACACGTCGATGCTGACTCCGGACTCCGATCCCGTCATCTGCTACTTCAACGAAGAAACCCAGATGCTTGAGGAGCTGGAAACCGAGATCAACGGCAACGTTGCCAGCGCAACGGTCACTCACTTCTCCAAGTACATTCTCATCGACAGAACGGTCTATGAGGAAAGCTTTGCGTGGGTAGACGTCTGGGATTCCTCCAAGACCTACTCGGGAGCTGAGATCATTCTGGTCATCGATGACTCGGGAAGCCTTGGCGGCGACTACGGCTACAACTCCTCCACCGGCACCTTCACGGGCGGTCAGGATCCCACGCATCAGCGCCTCACGGTCGCAAGAGATTTCGTTGACAGTGCCAACGAAAAGACAAAGATCGGTATCGTAAAGTTCGACGGTGTCGTTGACGATATCTCGGGAGGCCTTGTCGAATGTACCCCCGAGGGCAAGGCACAGTTGAAAAATCATCTGCAATTCACCTATAAGAGCAGCGGTGAATACAACATGCACGGCATCTTCGATTCCCGCGGCACTACCTACATGTATGAGGGCATCCAAAATGCCATCGGAAAGTTCTCAAGCTCCGAGGATGACGTGATGAAGGTCATCATCGTCTTTACCGACGGTCAGGCGCACGACACCGGAAAACACAACTCCACCATCAACAGCGCAAACGCAAACGACGTCAAGATCTACACCGTGGGACTTGGCACCTCCTCTCTCTCCTCGTATTTTGACAACTACTTAAAGCCCTTGGCAAATCAGACAGACGGCGCGTTCTACGTCGCTTCCAATGCCTCGCAGCTTTCTCAGATCTACGACAACATCAGTCAGAAGATCGATATTGAAACCGACTCGGATGAGGACGGTATCCCCGATTACTACGAGGATCACATGGTTCCCTTCAACGGTGTGGAGATGAAGCTGGACAAAAACAAGAAGGACTCGGATGAGGACGGGATCCCTGACAACGAGGAAATCGAGCTCACCTACGAATACAACGAGGACGAAACCAAGGTAAAGGTCACGGGAAGAATTCTCAGAGGAAACCCCGCCGTTGCAGATACCGACGGTGACGGATACCTTGACGGTGAGGATCCCAATCCCTTTACGTGGAACGTCTCCGACCGCGACCTTGCGATGTGTGCCAATATCGCTTATTGCGATCTCCCCGCAGGTACCTCTCTTGCCAATTTGCCGAAAGACGCTCTTGATCAATTGGCGGCGGACTTCGGCGATGCGGCAAGCATCAAGGAGTTAAGCCGCTGGACAATCGTGGGAAGCTGGTATTCCCTGTTCGATATGCAAGCTTTGGCGTTTAAGGTCGATAACAGCATTGTCCTGGCATACCGCGGATCGCAGGAGATTTTTGATTGGGTAAACGACGCAAGCACTTACCTGAACGGTCTCAACTTCCAGGCACCTGCCGCCAAGTCAGTCGCAGTAATGGTAGTGAATACTTACAGAAACAGTGACATCTACATCACAGGACATTCCCTCGGTGGAAACCTGGCGTACAACGGTGCAGCCGCAGCGATTCTCTTCAGACGCTCCGCTGTCAAAGGGGTTTCGGTATTCAACGCTTTGGGACTTGGAGGACTTGCGATTACGGCAGATTTCAAGGATCTTTCGGAATCCATTATCCTCATGAGTGCGCGCAGCATCATCAAAAATTACAGTGTTGACGGAGATCCCGTATCCCGTGGATTCCTTGGATTTACCACCTTCCACTACGGAGTTATGTATCCCATAGCATTACATCCCAACGCAAAGGATGCACACAATCTATACAATTTCCATGCCGTATTGCAGCCCATCAAGCGTTACAAGCGCATCATTCAGGATGAAGAATTGAACGCACAATGAACCGCACCTTGTTTGATAAGCGGTTAACCGCTGCGATCATTGATCATACCGCCGTTACGGCTCTTACGTTTTTTACAGCCCTTCTATTGGCAGGCGCAATGAACGCAAATCAGCAAACGGCGCCCTTTATAACGATCATTCTACTGGTCAATCCGCTGATCTTGGCAGTACAATTTCTCTCAGCTCCCGCAGCTTACGGAAATCCGCAATTCATATATGCGCTCTTTGCCCTTTCCTTCCTTACGGAATTGGCATATTACTCGCTGTTTGAATTGCTTCCGACCAAAAAAACACCGGGATACCGACACTCGAAGCTGCGATTGGAGACTGAGGTAGCGCGCGGGCGGTGGTTTCGAATCATTTTGCGAAATATCGCAAAAATTTTCTCAAGATATCTCTTCGCAATTCCATTCATTCTCACCGCAGTCTTCAAAAGCCAAGTGCCGTTCTATGATCGGATATCCGGAATCCGCGTCGCAGATAGCGAACCGCATTCCCCACTGTAAGATTTCCCGACACAAAACCGAAAAGCAGCCATCGCAGGTCATTGATTTGCGGTGGCTGCCCTTTTTTCGTTGTTATCCACATTTGTTTTTCAATTCCGCCGTCGCCTTTGGGTATTTTTGTGCTTGACAAAAAAACTTTTATTTCGTATAATATATAGTAAAGTTTATTTTTTACGACTCTCTCCCACACGGGAGCATGAAAGGAATTGGATCATGGGTATTAAAGTTGCAAAATTCGGTGGCTCCTCTCTTGCCGACGCAGAGCATTTCCGTCGCGTTGCCGCCATCGTCACGGCAGATCCCGAGCGTCGCTTTGTCGTCGCCTCCGCACCCGGAAAGCGCTTCAAGGAGGACGTCAAGGTCACGGATATGCTGTACCGTTGCTTTGAAATGGTGCGCGAGGGCAAGGACATTACCGAGCACTATGAAAAGATCAAAACAAGATACAATGACATCATCCGTGACCTCGGTCTGGATTTCGACATTTCGGGAGAATTGGAATACATCCGCAACGCGATCCTGCACCGCTCGGGTGAGGACTTTGCCGCAAGCCGCGGTGAGTATCTCAACTCGCTGATTTTGGCAAAGTTTTTGGGCTTTGATTTCATCGATGCCGAAAGCGTCGTCTTCTTCCGCGAGAACGGCACGTACGACGATGAGAAAACGAACACCGTGCTTCGCGCAGAGCTTGCGCGCCATCAGCATGCAGTCATCCCCGGCTTTTACGGTGTCATGCCCAACGGCACGATCAAGACCTTCAGCCGCGGCGGCTCGGACATCACGGGATCAATCGTTTCCCGTGCCGCGGAGGCAGAGCTGTATGAGAACTGGACCGACGTTTCGGGCTGTCTTATGGCAGATCCCCGCATCATCGACAATCCCCTTCCCATCAAGACCATCACCTACCGCGAATTGCGTGAGCTTTCCTACATGGGTGCTTCCGTCCTTCACGAGGACGCGATCTTCCCCGTGCGCTATGCGGGCATTCCGATCAACATCCGCAACACCAACGAGCCCGAGGCTCCCGGCACGATGATCGTTTCGGGCACCTCCGAGTATGACGCAGGCCGTGTCATCACGGGCATCGCGGGCAAGAGAGGCTTCTCCGTCATCACCATCGAAAAGGACATGATGAACTCCGAGGTCGGATTCGGAAGACGTGTGCTTGACGTATTGGAGGATAACGATATTTCCTTTGAGCACCTCCCCTCGGGTGTTGACACCATGAGCGTGATCGTTTCCACCGCCTCCATCAAGGATGAAATGAAGAGGGAGCGCGTGCTCTCCTCCATCAATAAGCGCGTGCGTCCCGACAGTCTTGTCATCGAGGACGGTTTGGCACTTCTTGCCGTGGTCGGCCGCGGTATGGTCAAGGCAAAGGGTACGGCAGCGCGTGTATTTGCGGCAATCTCCGCAGCGGGCATCAATATCCGCATGATCGACCAGGGTTCGAGCGAGCTCAACATCATCATCGGTGTTGAGGAGCACGATCTTGAAAAGGCTCTGGGAGCAATCTATTCGGAATTTGTCAAGTGAGTGACCAAGCAGAAAGAAGATGATTTGACGTGAACGCAACAGCAACTATATTTTTAACCTTATCCCTCGCACTTCTTTCGGGACTGCTTCTCTCCCGACTTGCAAAGAAGGTAGAGCTTCCCGCAGTCACCGCCTATCTGGTAGCGGGTGTCTTGATCGGTCCCTTCCTTTTAGGACAGCTCGGCTTTGGCTTTAACAGTACGGACAATTCCCCCGAAAAGTATTCGATGCTCTGCGATCTCGCTCTGGGCTTTATCGCCTTTGCGATCGGTAACGAGTTCCGACTTGCCCAGCTCAAGCAGATCGGCAAAAAAGCAACCGTCATCGGTATTTTCCAGGCGCTCTTCACCACGCTCGTGGTGGATGCGGCACTGATCGGGCTCTCCTTCCTTCTTCCCGAAGGCATGCTCCCCATCCCCGCCGCCCTCATTCTCGGTGCCGTTGCCACCGCGACCGCCCCCGCAGCGACACTCATGGTCGTTCGCCAATACAAGGCAAAGGGCAAGGTGACGGACATTCTCCTTCCCGTAGTCGCTTTGGATGACGCGGTGGGACTGGTCGTCTTCGCGATCTCCTTCGGTGTCGCGGGCGCGATCAACACGGGCACGGTCGATCCCGTTTCCATGATCGTCAATCCTCTGATCGAGGTTGTCCTCTCGCTGGCGCTCGGTGCGCTCATGGGCTACCTCTTCACCGCTTGCGAGCAATTTTTCCATTCGCGCTCCAAGCGTATGGCGGTTTCCGTGACCTTCGTCATGCTCACCGTCGCAATCTCCACCCTCAAGTTTGACGTCCTCGGTGTGCACATCGCCTTCTCCTCCCTCCTTGCCTGCATGATGCTGGGAACGGTGTTCTGCAACATCTGCGACTTCTCCGAGGAGCTGATGGAGCGTGCCGACCGTTGGACCGCCCCGCTTCTCATTCTCTTCTTCGTCATCAGCGGTGCGGAGCTCAACCTCTCGGTATTTTCCAACTGGGTTTTCGTTGTCATCGGATTGGCATATATCATCCTCCGCAGCATCGGTAAATACTTCGGCGCGCGGATCAGTGCCAAAATGACGCATTGCGACGATACCATCGTCAAGTATCTCGGCATCACCCTCCTGCCTCAGGCGGGTGTGGCACTCGGCATGGCGAGCCAGGCGCTCACCTTCGGTGGAGAGACGGGCGTCCTCGTGCAAAGCATCACGCTCTTTGCCGTCCTCATCTACGAGCTTGTAGGCCCGTATCTGACCAAGGTCGCACTGATCAAGGCAGGCGACATTCACCTTGGCGGCAAGGTCAGTGCCCGTGAGGAGCACAAAAAGAAGATTCTCCAAAAAGCCGAAGAGCATCCCGAATCCAAATCATAACCGTTCCGAAAAGTACAAAAAAGCACGTACAAAGCAGGGGCTGAGTCACTGACGAAGCCCCCGCGCGCAAAAGCCGACGGTAGGCTTTTACGCGCCGCGGAATTTGCGGTTTTCGCTTGAAAAAGCTCAAAATATCATCCATCAACGGGCGAAACTAAGGCGCGAAGCCGCAAAGCAAAAACGACGGGGCTGTCACATT
>JAZSMX010000138.1:0-6202 GCA_045536125.1 Eubacteriales bacterium
AATGTGACAGCCCCGTCGTTTTTGCTTTGCGGCTTCGCGCCTTAGTTTCGCCCGTTGATGGATGATATTTTGAGCTTTTTCAAGCGAAAACCGCAAATTCCGCGGCGCGTAAAAGCCTACCGTCGGCTTTTGCGCGCGGGGACTTCGTCAGTGACGCAGCCCCTTTTTTGTTTGCGCCTCTCCGAAAATGAAGGCGCGCTTCCTATTGACAAATATCTGTAAGTTTGGTATAATATACTTAATGTTGGTTTTCTTTCCTCAACGCGTCGAAATACGCACTGATATAGAGACTGTGCGATACGGAAATAATGACGTTGCGGAACAGTGCCTTTTCCTCGGTGTGCGTGCTTCCGAGGTTTTCCTCGGGACGTTCACTGACACCGAACACGAAGGAGAGCATGTTTTCCAATTCACAGCCGAAATAGTCGTATGCTGTGGAAAGCGTGTAAAGCTCCCGTTGCATATCAAACAGCTTGACGATGCTGTCGAAGGGAAGCACGCTTTTGGTAATGGCAACGACGAGCAGATATACGATCTGGTCTCTGGAGTACTGCTTTTTCTGCGGAGCGGGGATGACGCCTTTTTTGACGTAATTGCTGATCATCGACGGGGTGATTTCCGCGCAGCCTATAGGGACTATGATCCGATTGACGTATTGGGTGAGTTGTTCTAAGTACAGCCCGAAGTCGGGAATCTCCCCATAGCGCGGAAGATGAAAGTCCTCGACCGATCGGCGCAGTCTTTGCTTGATACTTGGATTGATCATGCTGTCATTATAGCCCGAAGATGGCACTTTGTCAAGCCCCTGTCTCGGAATTGGGAAAGGCTATTGACAAAATGCAAAAAAATTGGTATAATATTCATCGGTTTTTGAAAAACCGATGATGTGGCTTCCGAAAATGGAGAGGGAAGCGCGCAATTTTTGGGAGATCCCGAAATACGAAATTTGATCCGAAAAGGAGAAAAAACATGGCAAACTATGTGATTTATACCGATTCCGCATGCGATATCAGCCCCGAGATTCTTGCAAAATGGGGTGTCCCTTACCGTTCTTTGACCTTCCGCTTTTCCGACAGCGAAAAGGAATATTCCAACGAGGATATGCCCGTCGGTGAGTTTTACAATAAAATGAGAGCGGGCGGTGTTGCCAAGACGGCAGCCGTCAACTCCGAAAGCTTTTCGGAGGAGTTTGAAAAGGTTCTGGCTGCGGGCGACGATCTTCTGTATCTTGGATTTTCCTCGGGACTCAGTACCACCTACAATTCCGCGCGCCTTGCTGCCGGGGAGCTGCGTGAGAAGTATCCCGACCGTAAGATCGTTGTCATCGATACGCTTTCCGCGAGTGCGGGAGAGGGCTTGATCGTTTATCTGACGGTCAAGAAAAAGGAAGAGGGCGCGACCATCGAGGAGGCTGCGGCTTTCGTTCAGGATCTGATCCCCCGTATGGGAATTTGGTTCACCGTGGACGATCTTGTCTATCTCAAGCGCGGCGGACGCGTCAGCCCCACGGCGGCATTCGTCGGGAATCTCCTTGGGATCAAGCCCGTGCTTTATATGGACAATGCGGGGCATCTGATTCCCGTGCTCAAGGTCAGAGGCAGAAAAAATGCAATCAACGCGCTGGCGGATAAATATACTGAAAGAGCTGTGGATAAAGAAAACGGAACCGTGTTCATTTCTCACGGTGATTGCCTTGAGGATGCACAGGCACTGGCTTCCATTCTTGAAGACCGTCACGGCGTGAAGGTTGAAATCATCACCGACGTCGGTCCCGTTATCGGCGCGCATTCCGGTCCCGGTACGCTGGCGCTCTTCTACGTGGGTAACGAAAGATAAAACATAAATTAAAGTGAGGTTTGGTTATGTCTCAACAGAAACAGACGCAGGCACCCAAGAAAAACGGCAAGGAGGTTGCCACCGAATATGCCGAAAAGATTTCCGTCGCAGCCGTCAAGGTAAAGGAGACGGTCGTTTCCAATATGGCGGAGCTCTGCGAGGCTGCCTCGGTGCTTTCCGAGCGTGCCCGTCAGAAGCTTGTTGCCGAAAACGGAAAGAAGACGGAGGATGCGAAAAGCCCGAAGAAGGAAGCTCCGAAAAAGAAGGCAACACCGAAAAAGATCGTGGTTCGCGTCAAAAAGGACGCGGAGCCGGTGTTGGAATCTGTTGAGGAGCTTGACGAATCCGAACTGACCGAAACGGTGGAAGAAGCTGAGGAGACGGTCGGGGAAAAGGGAAAGGAAAAGAAAAAGAAGAAGAGCGGTAAGGGACTGGGACTGAAGTACCTTGGCGGTTTTCTCCTGTCCAAGATGGCGCGCGGCGGTGCGCTCTCCCTTCGCTTCAAGGCGGACGAGGTCAACCGTCTCAACGTTTTCCCCGTACCCGACGGCGATACGGGTGACAACATGCGTATGACCATCGAAAGCGGTATTGCCGCGATCGAGAATCTGGATTCCGACGACCTTGCAGAGGTCATGAAGGTTTTGTCTCACGGAATGCTGCTCGGCGCACGCGGAAACTCGGGCGTCATTCTCTCCCAGTTCTTTGCGGGAACGGCAAAGGGCTTTGAGGGCATTGAAAAGGCAGATCCCGCGTCCCTGGGATATGCGTTGGAGCTGGGTGTCAAGCAGGCATATGCCTCCGTCATGACACCGACCGAGGGAACGATTCTGACCGTTGCGCGTGAGGCGGTGGAATATGCGGTTGCGCGCATCACTCCCGAAAGCACCATCCGTACCTTCTTTGCCGATCTTGTCAAGGAAATGCACGCGTCCGTAGAGCGTACGCCCGAGATTCTGGCGGCGCTGAAGGAAGCGGACGTCGTTGACAGCGGTGGAGCGGGACTCTTCTATATCATGGACGGCTTCAACCGCGTCCTCAACGGTGAGGAAATCACTCCTTTAGAGGGCGAGGAGAACACTGCTGCCCAGGCAGCACCCGCACCCGCTCCCGTGTCCTTTGACGCGTTCGGTGTGGACAGCGTGATGACCTACGGATACTGCACGGAGCTTTTGGTGCGCTTGCAGACTGCCAAGGGCGACGTGGATGCGTTTGACGTGGACGCGCTCAAGGAATTCCTCTCCTCTGTGGGTGACTCCGTTGTGGCGTTCAAGACCGACAGCATTGTCAAGGTGCACGTGCATACCCTCACTCCCGAGGCGGTGCTCGCTCATCTGCGCACCTACGGTGAATTCCTTGCGGTCAAAATTGAAAACATGTCGCTTCAGCACTCCTCCTCCGAAATGAGCGAGGGAGAAGCGGTGACCGAAGCCCCCGTGGAGGCGCCCCGTAAGAAATACGGTGCCGTGGCGGTGTGCATCGGTGAGGGAATTGAAGCGTTATACCGCGACATGGGCTGCGACGAGATTGTAGAGGGGGGACAGACGCAGAATCCCTCCACCAACGATTTTCTTGCGGCATTTGCCCGTGTGAATGCGGAGCATATCTTCGCGTTACCCAACAACGGCAACATTCTCATGGCGGCACAGCAGGCGGCGGAACTTTATACCGACGCGGTTGTTCACGTCATCCCCAGTAAGAACATCGGAACGGGCTACGTGGCTCTTTCCACTGCGGATTTTGAAAATTCCGATCCCGCCGCGGTTGAGAGCGGTATGATGGAGGCAATGAAGCACGTGACGGCAGGCTACGTATCTCCCTCCATCAGAGATGCGGAGATCAACGGTGTTCACATCGAAAAGGGAGACACCATCGGAATTATCGAAAAAGAGATCGTGGTTTCAAGAAAGGACCGTCTCGGTGCGGCATGCGCCCTGGCGGAGCGTCTGATGAGCGAGGATCAGTTCATGCTGACGGTGTTCGTCGGCAAGGATGCCGATCCCGAGGAATCAAGCCGTCTTGAAGCACTTCTGCGCGAGAGCTGCCCCGATGCCGAGATCTATTTCATCGACGGCGGTCAGGAGATTTATCCCTACATTTTCGTTGCCGAATCATAATTGCACAATCATCTGAGGAAGGCTTTTCGCCTTCGGGCATCAAGGCTTCCTTATTTTTATCTGTGTTCTTGATTTTTTGGGAAGGGCGTGCTACGATGAATAGGAACGGATGCAGTGTCTTGGTACCTTGCATCCTCCCCCCGATTTCGGATTTTGAAAGGAAAGCTCTATGATGAAAAAAACACTTGCGCTTGTTTTGAGTGTGTTTTGTCTCTTCTCTCTGCTCTCTCCCCTTGTGCTTGCAGCGTCGGGGGACAACGACAGCACGTTCGTCTCTCCCGAGGCAGGCTCAATGGAGGACGGAATGTGCTTTACCCATATGGGCTCGTACGCATTGGAGGATACCTACGGGACGATTCCGCGTACGGTGGAGGCGGAGATTCTCTTGCCTCGGGATTTTGACGATGAGGGCGGTGTGCTTCTTTCCAACGAGGCAGCGGGCGCAACAAGCGCGTTTATGACCTTCGGAGTGGAGGAGGAGGGCGCTCCTTACGTCAAATATAAGGGGGATGACCGCGTCTCCTATACCTTCGTTTTTGAAGATGTTGACGTCCGCACGGGACAGTGGCTGCATCTCTCTCTTGTGATGGATGAATCCGCACAGGAGGTGCGCTGCTATATCGAAGGAGAGCTCAAGTCCACTCTGACGGTGGCATCCAACGGTATGGAGTTTACCGATTGCCACAGAGACGGTGCGAAGAACGGTTTCTTTGTGGGCGGTGACGCGACCGAGCGGAATCCCCACTATTTCCGCGGTGGTGTCAAGCATCTGGCAGTCTTCGGCAAGGCGCGCACCCATGCGGAGATTGGGACGGACGTTGGGGAAGGTGTGGATGCCAAGGCGCGCTCGTTGCTCTCTCTCTTTGATCTTGCGGACTGCAAGATGGGGGAGAAGCTGACGGATCTTTCCTCGCGCAAAAACAATGCGATCGCAACGATTGAGTGGTGCGATGAGACGGTGGGAGAATATGACGGCGCGTTCGATTTTTCCCTTGCCGTGATCGGAGACACGCAGATGGTCACGCATTCCAACCCGAGAAATCTGAAGACCATTTATCAATGGATTCTGGATCGGAAGGATGAAAAGAAAACACAGTATGCCATTGGCCTTGGAGATATCACGGAGCTCGGTGAGGACGAGGAACACAGAAACTACAATCTGGAGAAGGCTACCGAGCAGTGGACTGCGGCAAAGGAAGCCATCACCATGATGGACGGACAGCTTCCTTACACTCTGATTCGTGGGGCGGGGCACGACGGTGTGAAGTTCTTCAATCAGTATTTCGGAGATCACGAGGGATATACCCAAAACATCGCGGGATATTACGAAGAAGGACGGATCGAAAACGTATACCACACCTTTACCTATGGAGAAGAGAAGTATCTGATCATGTGCCTTAATTTCGGTGCGAAGGATCCCGTTCTTGAGTGGGCGAGTGACGTGGTGGAGGCAAATCCCGACCATCACGTGATTGTGACGACGCACGGCTATCTTGAAAAGGACGGAACGACGCTCGACGGTGGCGAGGAGTACGCGCCCAGTGCCCCCTATTACGATCCCGAAAACAACGACGGTGACGATATTTGGAACAAGTTTGTCTCCAAGCATGACAACATTTTCCTTGTTCTGTCGGGGCATATGTCTGCTGACGGTGTTGTGATCCATCAACGGGACGGAGAGAAGGGGAACACCGTGACCGAGCTTTTGATCGATCCCCAGTCGATCGACATGGATTATCAAGGCGGCACGGGCATGGTTGCCACACTCTATTTTTCGGGTGAGAAGGTCGCGGTGGAGTACTATTCCACCGTTCAGAAGCTCTACAGACCTCTTCAGTATTTTGAAATCAACCACAAGCACGCGTATGAGGAATCCGTGATTCCGCCCTCATGCGGCAAGGTCGGATATACGCTGCACGAATGCTCCTGCGGTGCTTCCTATCAGACAGACGTCGTCCCCTCGCTTCGCCACGAATACGACGGTGATGCGGATGACGAGTGCAACCTTTGCGGTGAGATCCGCGAGGTAGAGATTGAGAGCACGGAGGAGACGACGGAGGCTCTCACTCCCGAATCCGAGCCGGGAGAGACGGAATCGATGGAAGCGGAGACGGGAGATGACACCGAGGATTCGGGTGTGTCGACGGCGGTCATCGTAACCGCTTCCGTGGCAGGTGGCGGGATACTTCTCGGCGCGGTGCTTCTGATTTTGAAAAAGTTCGTATTCTGATCAACGGATCAAAAATAAC
>JAZSMX010000086.1:0-12981 GCA_045536125.1 Eubacteriales bacterium
TTTCGCCCGTTGATTGATGATATTTTGAGATTTTTCAAGCGAAAACCGCAAATTCCGCGGCACGCAAAAGCCTACCGTCGGCTTTTGCGCGCGGGGGCTTCGTCAGTGACTCAGCCCCTTTTCAAAAGAAACTTGATTTAACAAAGCTTCATCAAGCGAATATAAAATTCTGCCGAACGGTAAAGACAATCCAAACGGATGTGCTCGTTATTTCCGTGAATGGTGGCACGCTCCTCACTTGTCAGATCCATTGCGGAGAAGCGGTAAACGCGATCCGAAATGCGTCCGTACCATCGGGAATCCGAGCACTGTACCATCAGGTAGGGGGATACAATGCATCCCTTCCAGGTCGATGCGACTGCACTTGCGATCTTGTCCCATCCATCGCAATCTGTGCGAGAGATGCGGCTGGGATTCATGCCGTTGATTTTTTCGATGCTGACATCATTGTCTCCGACCGCATTTTTGAGATGCGCAAGGGCAGAATCCATTGTGTCATGAGGATTGAGTCGGATGTTGGAAACCAAGGTCGCGCACGGTGGAATTACGTTGGCGGCATCCGATCCCTTCATTTGAGTGAAGGCGACGGTGGTACGCATCAGAGCATTGAGCTCGCCTCCGCTTTTCTTGCAAAGCATATCCAAAACGGGGAGAAAGATGCGAATATTCGAAAAAATCACACGGTATGCGAAGGAGGAATGTCGTCCTAATGTGTCAAACATTTTTGCGGCAGGCGGCGTCAGATGTACGGGGAATGGGTTCTTCAACACCTTGACACAGGCATGGGAAAGACGGTCCACGGGAGCGTTTGGCTTGGGAGCGGATGCATGACCGCCGTTGGATTTCACTGTGTAAGAAACGTCGATCATTCCTTTCTCCGCAATGCCGATCAGTCCGCAAGGCACTTTAACGCCCGGAAATACGTTTTCCACTACGGCGCCGCCTTCATCAATGACAAAGGCTGGCTCAATTCCTCTCTCTTCCAAGTAGTCAACAATGCGCTCCGCTCCTTTTCCATTGACCTCCTCACCGCCCGAAAAGGCAAAGAAAAGATCGTTTTTGGGAGTGAAGCCTTGCTTGATCAGATGCTCTGCGGAAAAGAGAATGCTGCCAAAGGTAACCTTGGTATCCAGTGTTCCGCGTCCCCATACGCAATCATCCTTTAAGATCGCTTCAAAGGGAGGCACATCCCATGCGTCTTCATTGACGGGGACTACGTCGTAGTGCGCCATCATGACCGCAGGGGCAGAATCACTTTCTCCCTTCCAACGAAAAAGAAGTGCGCGGTCGGGAAGCCGTGTCATCTCACATACGCGACACACATTGGGATAAAGAGTGGGAAGAGAGGCGATCAGCTTTTCGAATTCAGCGTCGTCTTCAAGGGAGGAATCACGGTATGAGACCGTCCTGAAGCGCACCAGCGTTCGCAAGTTTTCGGTCAGTGTTTCTTGATCAAAGGATTCCTCACCGTCAAGGAGGAGAGGAGCGGGATGGGGCTTGAATGCACATGCGCGGATGAGAAGTACCGCGATGAAAACAACGAGTGCGATCGGGATCAGCCAAAGAAGCATCAAGGGTGAGGGCATGGTTCAAAGCTTTCCTTTCTTGTATAGTATTCTTGCGGTGATCACGGTAACGATCACACCGACCGGAACCATGATACCAACGGTAGAGGCGTTGAGGGCGGGTACGAAAATAAAGAGAATCAGCATCAGCGTGACGGGAACGATGGAGAGCTTGGCATTTTTGGAAATGAAGACCACCGCAAGGCCACCGAACAGTGCAGGAAGAATCATGTCAAAGGCGGGAATCAAAAGGGGAGATTCCAATAGCGGAGTGATCGGAACAATGCAAATAACACCTATGATGATGATCAAAGTGGTGACGATGCTGGAAACCGCGATGGAGATGGTAGAGATGACCTCGCCCTCCTCATCGGAAGCCTTGACACCTGCGCGCTCCATGGCATCGATGGCGCAGGGAAGCTTGAGATTTGAGATGTTTCCCGTTATAAAGGAAAGATAGGTGCCGCCCGCACCGAGCATAGGAACGTATGTAAAGATTTCAACGATTCCGACTGCCCAATACATAGGGGCTGTGGCAAGAAGTCCCTTTGCAAGGATTTCCCAGTTGGGGAGTGTTTGAAAAATAAAGGAAAGGACAAAGGGAAAGAGGATCAGTACCGTACCGACAACAATACCCCAGATGCGACCGTCGCGATGGACGCTGTCCATATAACAAAGATTATCTTTTTTTGATTTCATGAGATCAACCTCCTAACAAAGACGAAAACGGAATTGCGGAAGCCATACCGATGACCAAGCTGATGGGAAGCGCATAATCGGTCAGCCAACGGATTTTCAGCTTGGTTGCCGTCAAACCGCAGGCTGCCATGACGATGGCGGAGACAATCATGACACAGACGGGGATCAGTCCTGAAAGATTTCCCTCAAAGATCAGCCCGACATCACAGAATACGTAGCCGAGAAATGCAGAGATCATTCCGAGAAACATCGCATTGTTGAAGATCTCGCCCCACTTTTTATCTTTCATTGTGACCTTGTTCAAGCCTGTTTGGATTCTTCTGGTTACAAACGGAACGAGTACAAGACCTGCGGCAATGCCGAGTGTCATCACCCATGCAATGGTGATGAAGATTGAAGGGTCGGAAATGGTTGTCCCGGCACTCATACCGGCAGCTTCCAGCGCGTTGCCCGCGGCGACCGTCTCATAGGTGATCGAACCGATGACAGAGAGACGAAGCCACGGAAGGGCAAGTCCCATACTTTTTGAGAGTGCTACGATGCCGACGAGGATCGCGACAGCGGGAGCAACGGTAAATGTTGCCGCTGCCATGACCGTTTTTTTAAGTGTTGAGGATGCGATGCCAAGCTCCTTGGCGCGTCGCCATGCCTTTACGAGAAAGTAGACCGATTGCCCAAGAACCAGGGCGATGATCGCACCGACCAGCACGAACAGGATCGGTGAATTGACAAAAAACTCCACGTTTTTTACCTCCAAAGGTTATTTGTTGCCAAGTCTTGAAAAATAGGGGAAGGTCATCGGCCAAACGATTCCGCCGAGAAGAACCACAAAGAAGTAACGGACACATCTGGAAAGGAGCAGAAGGTCTTCGCCGAAAATCGCATCCAGAGGGAATCTCAAAAGCTCCTTTGCGGCAAGCACCACAAGAATTCCGCCAACCGCTTTGAGAATTTGCACCCACCAAACCGCATACGTGTCAAAACGGATATATTGGCGGTCAACCGTATAGACGATCAAAAGTCCCAACATGCATCCGAGCAACGTAAATCCGTTCTTTTGAGCGGATTCGAGATTGTGGATTGCTTCCTCCGTATATACGTCGGCAGGGAAGGGATAAAGGCAAACATAGAGAACGTAAGAGACAACCAAAGCACTCATTACTCCGATGATAATATACATCAGGCGGGGAGAATTCTCCGCGCGACGGAACAAAGGCGCTAAACCGAAGACCAGAAGCAACGCGATTCCAATGGAAACGCCCACGTCCATCGGAGTGTGAACTCCGAGATACATTCGGGATAGGGGAACCAACACGCACAGCGCGATCATCGGGATGCGAAGCCAACGCTCACGATTCCATCTGGCAAGACCGCCGAACAAACCCACGGAGGACTGTGTGTGTCCGCTGGGAAAGGAATAGCCCGTAGCTGCCTCGCGTGCGGATTCTACGATGGTGAAGGAAGGATCCTTGATCCACGGACGGGGGACACGAAACAGAATTTTGAGAAATTGATTGATTACCGTGCCGATAAAGCCCGTGCAAAGCAGATAGTATCCCTGATACTTGTTTACGCACCAGAATACCACCATGCCGACTGCCATGAAGATCGTTTCCTCGCCGCAGAGTGTGATCAACGAAAAAAAGGCGTCGAGAACAGGATTTCGCAAGGACTCAAGAAAATAGAGCAACTCCATAAATACACTCCTTTTTGGTTGTGATAACGTAGTTATTGTACCACAGAAGATTGCTTTTTTCAACATTTTTTTGAAGATGTATAAAATGAATGACAAAAAGATGCGAACAAGCCTTGCAAAAAACGACAAAAGGTGTTAGAATATGACTATACACATATTGTAAAGGAGCTTTTGAAAAATGAAGCCGATTTCTTCTATTGACGAATTGAACGAGCGCATTAAAAGGGTATTGATCACCGAGGACGAGATTAAGGCAGCAATTGCTAAAGCGGGACGAGAAATTGACAAGCTGTACGACGGACGTCCAATCCTTCTTGTGGGAATTTTAAAGGGCTCTTTTATGTTTATGGCAGATCTTTGCCGCGCGATCAGCGTACCGTGTGAGGTTGGCTTTATGTGTGCAAAGAGCTATTATGAGGGTACGGTTTCCACGGGAGTTGTAAAGATCACGATGGATCTTGATCGCGATATCAGCGGATATCACGTTGTGATTGCCGAGGATATCATCGACACGGGACGGACACTCAACGACGTTGTGAGAATGCTCAAGCTCCGTAATCCCGTTTCTCTCAGTGTCGTGACCTTGCTTGACAAGCCTTCTCGCCGTATTGTGGATTTCAAGGCGGATATGTCCCTCTTTACCATTCCTGACTATTTTGTTATCGGTTACGGGTTGGATTGCGGAGAGTACTACAGAAATCTTCCTTACATCGCAGAATACGGTGAATAAGAGGATTGGGAGGACGACATGAGCAACGTAAAAAACGATCCTAAATATAAAAACGCCTTACTGCAAGCAATCCGTGCGCAACTGGAGCATCGGGCGCATTGGTTGTACCTCCTTTGCGATGAAGCGCAAAAAAGAGGACTTGATCCCAAAGATTTCGGCAGTGCGGCGGTGAAGCGCTGTGGTCTTTCCCAAGGTGCGGATCTTGTCCAAAAGGGGGAGACGGACAGCCTTAAGGGCTTGAAGAAAACACTGTTCACCAAGCCCGCACAGCTTGTCTTTGAAATGAAAATTCTGGAGAGCACCGACGATAAGCTTTCTATCGATTTTCACTACTGCCCGTTGGTGAAGGCGTGGCAGAAGGCGGGATGTACCGATGAAGAAATCGCGATGCTTTGCGATATTGCGATGTGCGGTGACCACGGGATCGGAGAATGCTACGGAAGCGTTCTTGATCTTCCGAAATGTATCGCAAAAGGGGATGACGTCTGTTCTCTTCGGTATCACAAAAAAGAAGCTCAAACGGAACAAACGGAAAAGAACTGATCCCGAATGAAATCAAGGGGGACTCCAAATCACAAGCGCAATTGGAGTGCCCCTTTTTATAAATTTATCACCCATAAGAAAAATGAACGTTCAGTGTATTGAAAGTGAGGAATTGTTATGCGTAAAAATTTTGGACCGCAATGTTGGCTCTATCCTATGCCCGTGCTGATCGTAGGCACGTATGACAAAAAAGGAATCCCCAATGCCATGAATGCGGCATGGGGAGGTATTTACGATACAAATCTGATCATGCTATGTTTGGCGGATGATCACAAGACGACCGAAAATATAAAGGAAACAGGGGCTTTTACGGTCAGCTTTGCGACAGCAGCCATGCTTCCTGCCTGTGATTACGTCGGAATCGTTTCCGCGAACGATGTCCCCGATAAATTTGAACGTGCGGGCTTTCATGCCGCAAAAAGTGCGTTTGTAAACGCACCGATCATTGAGGAATTGCCTATGACGGTGGAATGCGAGCTTTTAAAATTCAATGAGGACGGAATCTGCGTGGGAAGGATCGTGAACGTTTCTGCAAAGGACAGTATTCTCGATGAGAAGGGAAATGTGGATGCCAAAAAGCTGGATCCCATCATGTATGATGGAGTGACGCATGCATATTGGAGCTTTGGAGAAAAGGTTGGAACGGCATTCTCTGACGGAAAGAAAATTGACAAGAACCAATAAAAAATCGGTTACCTTCATGGGGGTGAGTCAAATGGACGTTGCATTTGACTTATCCCCATATTCCGTAGCTTCCCGTTAAGGGATCCTTGAAAATTCCGAGTTCGGGCGGGATGAAGGTGAAAATGATAAACAGGACAGCCATCACGCAAAGCACGAAGCGTGCCGAGAGGGAAGACGTACACAGTACGGATTCTTTTCTGAATGCGCGCGTTTCATAAACGTATGCGGCGGCAGCTGCAACAAAGAAAATCGCGATGTTGATCCAATCGGGAGAGGTACCGATCACGCCGTTATAGGTATAAAAAATGACGGGGATCAATAAAAGTCCAAATAAGATTCCTTTTGACTTGATGCTCCAAAAATTTTTCCGATCGCGGAAGAAAAAGCCTTGTACGATAGCAAAAAGAAACATCGGCCAGAACAAAAGCTTCATATGCTCCCACGTGGATTCATTCACACCGGAAAACGGCGCGATCCAGGATGCCTCTATCCAATCGTAGAGAAAATGCAACAAAGTGCCGCCGAGCGATGTGATGGCAAATCCCATCAGCTGCCAAAGTCCGATCGATCGTTTCATGACTTCACCTCGAATATATACTTGTAAAAGTATATTCGGGGAAGCCGGGTTCTATTCTTGGGGGTTTTTGTATCCGAATGTCATGAATGGATGCTTTTTATTTCGTAGCACAACAAAAGGCATTTACATTTTGAATCTGTTGTGCTATAATATCAGTTGGGAAATCGTTTGAATGCGTAAAAAAACAGGTTGAGATTCCGTAAAAATTGTGAGAGGTTGAATATGAAGTTAGCTTTCAGTGCTTTGATGAAATTTGCGATCGGGCTTCTTCTCGTCGGGGCTTTGCTGTTTCTCCCGGCGGGTACGTTTTTTTACGGGAACGCTTGGCTCTTCATCGGACTTTTGTTCGTACCGATGCTGATTCTCGGCACCGTTCTTTTGATCAAGTCTCCCGAGCTGCTTGAAAAGCGTGTGTCTGCAAAAGAAAAGGAGAACACTCAAAAGAGTGTGGTGGCGCTGTCGGGCTTGCTGTTTATTGCGGGATTCGTTGTTGCAGGGCTTGATTTTCGCTTCGGGTGGTCAAACGTACCCGTATGGGTTGTGATTGTCTCGTCGATTGTATTGCTGGTTTCCTACGCGCTTTACGGAGAGGTGATGAGAGAAAACGCATATCTTTCAAGAACCGTCGAGGTGCAAAAGGATCAGAAGGTGATTGATTGCGGACTTTACGGGATCGTGCGTCATCCGATGTATGCGGTGACCGTCTGGCTCTTTCTTGCCATTCCCTTGGTGCTTGGCTCGTGGTGGTCGTTCCTTTGCTTTGTGCCTTATATAGCAGTGATTGCCGTTCGTATCCGCAATGAGGAAAAGGTGCTGGAAGAAGGACTTGACGGATATCGGGAATACAAGAAGCGAGTGAAATACAGACTCTTCCCATTCCTTTGGTAATGAAACAAATGTACGTAAGCGTATCGATATTGCAAGGAAATAACGATTTTGCTTATACTTGTTCGAAGCGCAGATTGACGGTATAAGGATGATTTTGATATGAAAAGATTCAAAGAATGCATGACTCTCTTTCTGTCCATGCTGAAGATCGGCTTGTTTACGTTCGGCGGCGGGTACGCGATGATCGCGTTGCTTGAAAACGAGTTCGTATCCAAGAAGCAGTGGCTTGGGAAGGATGAATTTTTGGATATTGCTGCCATTGCGGAATCCACACCGGGACCGATCGCCATCAATGCGGCAACCTACATAGGCTTCAAAAGAGCGCGTATATTCGGCTCGGTTGCCGCAACAATTGGAATTTGTCTTCCATCCTTTGTGATCATTTACGTGATCTCACTGTTTTTTGACGCGTTTCTGTCCTTGACTTACGTGCAATACGCGTTTCAAGGAATTCAGATATGTGTGATCTATCTGATTTTGTCCGCGGGCATAAACGCGGGCATAAAAATGTTGAAGCAAATAAAGAAAAGTATTTTCAACGTTTTTATCGCTTCCCTGACGATGATCTGTATGGTTGTGCTTTCACTGATTGCCGTCAGTTTTTCGACTGTGTTTTATATTCTGATTGCCGGAATGATCGGTGTTCTCGTATATCTTCTCGGAAGGCTGAAAAAGGAGGGACGGGAATGATTTATCTTCACCTTTTCCTAACCTTCTTGGAGGTCGGCGCGTTCTCTTTTGGTGGAGGTTATGGGATGATTTCCCTGATCCGTGAAAAGATGCTGATGCACGGCTGGCTTACCGAGGAAGAATTGTTGAATATGATTGCCGTGGCGGAATCCACACCCGGACCGATTGCGGTCAATATGGCGACCTTTGTAGGGGCAGCGCAGGGCGGTGTGCTCGGTGCTTTGTTGGCAACTCTCGGTGTGGTGCTGCCGTCTTTTTTGATCATTCTTTTGATTGCTGCCTTGATATGCAATCTTTTAAAATATGCAGGAGTGAAAGCCTTTCTTGGTGGAATCCGTCCGTGTGTTGTGGGCTTGATGCTTGCAACCGCGCTTACCATGCTTATAAGCGCGGTATTGGGTGTCGTTCGGATCGGTGATCCGATAGAATTTGACTTCAGGGGATTGATCCTGTTTGCTGTGTTGGTGGCGATTTCAATCCTTTCCCGAGTGATCCTGAAGAAAAAAGCGTCACCGATCCTGATGATCGTTATCTCTGCCGGATGCGGAGTGATTTTGTACGGAATATAAATACAATTGAAACGGGATCGTGGGTGCGATGGAAATCAAGCTTGCGATGCCCGGTGAAGGGAGATTAACCGATGGAACGTTTGTTCAAAAGCGTTTTGGAGCAGGACAAAGCTCCGATCGTAGTGTGTGATATGCAATCGACGGTTGTTTATATGAACCCCTCCGCAATTGCGCGCTATCATAGAGATCTGACGGGGGAAAATCTGAAAAACTGTCATCCCGCCGATGCCAATGAAAAGATTGATCGCGTGCTTGCGTGGTTTGAAAAGAGCCGTGAACATAACATCGTGTATACGTACCGTAACGATGCAGAAAACAAGGATGTCTATATGGTTGCACTTCGCGACGAGGACGGTACGCTCATCGGCTATTACGAGAAGCATGAATTCAGAAACCGAGAAACGGCAAAGCTGTATGATTTGTAAAAAATCAATGCTCTATTTCGGGAAAAGCCTGTGCGAATGAGAACTGTAGAGAGAAATAACAAAAAAACAGTCACGGGATGGTCCGGATGCATTTTTTGCATTTGGACCATCCCGTGACTGAGTTGAGTAGCTGTTTGAAAACAGTTTTATAATTCAGAGTTTAAAATTCTTCTGTTTTCTTTGTCGATATCGATTTCGATCGGCTCGGCAATAAGGCTTCCCACGTCTTTGCCGCTTGCCGACTGCCATTCGGAAAGGGAGAGGGAAACTTCCTTGCCACCGTCCGTATATCGGATCATTGTCGGTTCTTTTCCGTCAATGCTCCAAAAGCGATTGGCAGAAGCCTTCAGCCCTGCAAGATAACCGCGGAAGTCGTTTTCAAACGCATAGCGATAGATCGGATGTCCGTCGGAAATGACGGTGTTGCCTTCAAATATCAAGCCGATATGCGCGTCAATCCGTCCCATTTGAAGCGCGGTTTTTCCACCGAAGGCAAAGACGTTATTTCGCACGGTGACGTACTGACCGAAATGCTGATTATAGCAACAACTCTTGCAACGGAAAACGACGTTTCTTTCGACTGTAATGTAAGCCGAACCCTCATCGGTATAAATGCCACACGCTCCGTAATTGGAGCTGTTGATATCGTGAACCAGATTGCCCTCTACCACCGTGCCGCTTTGCGGACCTAAGAGATAGATTCCGCCCATGTCGGACATCTCTCCCATTCCGATGTGATGCACGTGATTGTTGCGAATGAGATTTCCGTAGGTTGTTGATTCCTTATATCCCCATACCCAGCCGACGGAGATTCCCGAATAATCCGTGTAGCAGACCTCGTTATCCGAAATTTCGTTGTGAGAGGAATGCATCAGCAATATTCCGCAGGCGGCAGCGAAGCGTTTGCCGATGTTGCGGATCAGATTGCCGCGAAGCACGCAATAGGATGTTTCCTTTGACACGTCCTCTCTTACGGTTCTTCCGCAGATTTTTACCCCGCCGCCACCGATATGCTCCATGCGAGAGTTTTCCACTCTCACGTTGTGGCATCCGACACCGATCTCAATCGCATGCAGCCCGGTGCAAGATATCGAGCAATCGGTGATGCTGCAGTCCTCTGCGTAAGCAAAGCTGATGGCTCCGTACGCATCACACAGTGCCTGCTCGTCCGCGGCATACGCAACGTCAAGAGGCTCGTCGGACGTGTCGTCCATGAATCGTTTCCATGATTCATAGTCCCCCTTGGTGCAGAGAAAATCAAGCCCGCGGAAGCGAATGCCGCTTACGGGATTTTCCGCTGTTCCCTTGATCACGGCAAGCTGCGTTTGTGTCGGCGCATAAATTTCAAGCTCCTCAATCGGCGTGCTCCAATCCTCGGGAATATAGTAAAGCATCCCGCTTTTCACGTCAAGATACCACTCATTCGGTTCTGAAAGGGTGCAAGAAACGTTTTCAAGATAATAGTGCATATCTACCGTTTTGTTGCGTTCATAATCGGCGGATAGCTGAAAACGGGATCGCAATGCCATGGTGATCTTTCCCGTTTCCTTGTCATAGCTTTCTATGGGGGAGTGCTCGTCCGTCCAGAAATGATAGTAGGAAACGATGGCGTTTTCCACGTCGCTGATCTGTTCCAGGTCTTCTTTGTGTGCCACAAACCAACGAGAGCCCTCCTGATAGCTTTTGGGATTGGGGTTCTCGGTTGTGACGGCACGCAGCGTCCCCGTTTTCGGATATCTGGAAAGAGAGGCGCGCTTGCCACCTACGTAAAGATCGGTGAAGGACCACGTTCCTTCTTTGACCTCGGGAATATACAGCGAAATGCAATCCGTTTGATGAAACGTGTCCTTTTGAAATCCGGTCAGCCGCCTTCCTCCAATGATTTTTGCACGTGTGTTGCCAAAGGATTCGAAGGTGACGTTGCAGAAGCGGTAGGAGCGGTCAAAGAATTCGTTGGCATATTCAAAGCCGAGTTGAATGGGGGCGCTCAAAAAGTAATCTCCCATCAGCTGAACGGTCACGGGCTGCTGCATCCCACATGCACGCATATTCCAAAGGATATCCAATACGCGCCCTACGGTACGAACGGGGCCTGAGCCTGCAAGGGAGGGGACAGGAGAAAAACCGCTGTAATAGTCGTCGCCCTCGGTTTGTGAGAGATAGATGGTAGATGCATTGGTATAATCAAGCATGGTGATGGCAGTCTCCTTTTTTTGATTTGGCTTTCCATATAAGGGTAACATTTCTTTGCGTGCTTGTAAATGGATTTTTTCGCCTTTTTCCATGAAAAAACACTTACGATTTTGGCTCTGCGATTTCCGCGATCACGCGGCAGGGAAGACCGGTGATTCCCGTAAACTTCATGGGGTATGTGTTTGCGGTAAAGTTGGAGGTGTGCTGTAGTACGGAATTCAAATTGCGCAGATTTTCAATGACGAAGACATTATGATCCGCACAGTATTGGTCGATCGGAATATGCTCCGAGCCTCTGCGGATATTATATCATGAAACAAAAATGTGTGCTTGCACGGACATTTTTGTGAAGCCATCAATATAGCAGGCGCACGGCAGTGCGCATAGGGCGGAGCCCCAAGGCTTGCGTCAGCAAGACTTTCTGCGGATATTATATCACATCCTTTGAAAAAAGTCAAATACCGAATAGCGTTTCGGCAGAAGGAGATTCAATTGCATCAAAGTGCTTGTAAATACTGCGCTTTTGTGATACAATGAATCGTAAGGACAGTTTAGGAGATTCGGAGGGGTATCTATGCGCTTTAAAGCATGGTTTGTACGGTGGAAACGTTCGTTTTATCGATTGTTGATGCTTGATGTACCGCCATATAAAAGCGATCGACGGCGAAATAAAGAACACGTAGCGTATGTGAGGGCGAAAAGCTCCCGAAAGGGAAGATACCGTGTGGTTGAGAAAAAACGGCGCAGAAACGGCAAGAACCACAAAATGCTGTCGGTTCTTATGGAGTTTACGGTACTTACGTTGTGCATTATTTTTCTCCCGTTCGGTCTTTTGTACGAGGGATGTAAAAAAGTCAAAAAACGTTACAGATCTCACAGAATGTCTCGGGGGCGGGCAACGTGTGCGGATTCAAAGTCGCAAAAAAGGCGTTCTGAACATGCTGCAGAGAAACATCACGATACTCCACCGTCGGCCGTCCCTCAAGCGGTTGCTCCCATGACTTGCACGGAGGATCAACGGAAAGCCACTGTAAAAAATTCCGTGACAATGTGTGAAGAGAAGTCGGAAATCAATGCTTGCATTGCGTCCGACGTTGAAAATTCAAAGCCCGATGAGGATGCACCGAAATCCGTGCCAAGAAACGAAAAGGATCGGTACATCCGCAAACGGCTCGTGATCGAATGGGATGCTTGTTGCGATCCCGCAATCCTTTCTCGCCCGGAGATCGGCTCTTATTTGGAGGTGGTTGCGGAATCCGACCATCCTCACACTCAATATGCTGTCAAGCTGTTATTTGACGGTGTAAAGGTAGGGTGTATTCCCAAAGAGGATCAAGCGCCGTTCTTGACTTGTCTGAAGCTCGGTCGCAAGGTGTACGGTGTTATCACGGATACGTTCGATGGAGAGCTTTCAAAAAAGTATGAGCTTGAAATGTGGTTTGAGGGCAAGTGAAACGTAAGGAGAGCTTGCCGTGACGACGGTTCCGATCCCGTTTGGTTATGCATCTATGTGTGGACGTTGACGTCGATGCGTTTTATCAAAGGAGCGGCACTGTAGAAGCGGTAAAAAATTCAAGGGGGGATCCGTATGATGTTGCAAACGAAACGCCTCATTCTGCGCCCGTGGCGCGAGGAGGATGCGCAAAATTTATATGAATACGCGAAAGATGAAGAGGTAGGTCCGCCTGCAGGATGGCAGCCGCATACAAGCGTTGAGAATAG
>JAZSMX010000130.1:0-4815 GCA_045536125.1 Eubacteriales bacterium
AATCCACTCCCTTTGCTGCACAGACAGCTGCTGAAACAGCTGCAAAGGCTGCAATCGAACACGGCATGAAGACCGTTGAAGTATATGTTAAGGGACCCGGTCAGGGTCGTGAAGCTGCTATCAGAGCTTTACAGACAGCAGGTCTTGATGTAACAATGATCAAAGACGTTACACCGATTCCTCACAATGGCTGCCGTCCCCCGAAAAGAAGACGCGTATAACGGAGGTAAAAGCATATGGCAAGATATACAGGTGCGGTATGTAAACTCTGCCGCCGCGAGGGCAAGAAGCTCTTTTTGAAGGGCGAGCGTTGCCTTACCGGTAAGTGCGCTCTCGATCGCAGAAGCGCAGCTCCCGGCCAGCATGGCGCTGCAAACAAGAAGATGAGAGAGTACGGAATTCAGATGCGTGAGAAGCAGGCTACCAAGAGATACTACGGTGTCCTTGAGAGCCAGTTCGTAAACTACTACGAGGAGGCAAACCGCAAGGAGGGTATGACCGGTGAGAACCTGATCTGCCTTTTGGAGCGCCGTCTTGACAACGTTGTTTACAGAATGGGCTTTGCAAGCTCTCACAAGGAAGCTCGTCAGCTCGTTCTCCACGGTCACTTTACCGTAAACGGTAAGAAGGTCAACATTCCTTCCTTGATCATCAAGGCAGGTGATGTGATCGCTGTTAAGGAAACCAGCCGTGATTCTTCCAAGTTTAAGGCTCTGGCTGAGTCTGCAGCTACCGCAAATACTCCCAAGTGGCTTGAGGTTAAGGCTGATGCTATGAGCGCAACCGTTCTTAATCTCCCCGCAAGAGAAGACGTTGACTTTGATTTCAACGAACAGCTCATCGTCGAGTTCTATTCCAAGTAATCCGTTTGGTATTTCCAAACATACGGCATGTGCCGTATCGATCCCTACGCACTATATTTTAAAAGGAGGTTTTATTTGGAATGATTGAGATTGAAAAGCCCAATATTACCACTGCCGAAATGAGCGAGGACGGAACAAGCGGTACGTTTGTTGTTGAGCCTCTTGAGCGCGGTTACGGAATCACGCTGGGGAACTCATTGCGCAGAGTTCTTTTGAGCTCTCTTCCCGGCTATGCTGTGACCAACATCAAAATCGACGGTGTTCTTCATGAGTTCTCCACGATTCCCGGTGTCAAGGAAGACGTTACCGAGATCGTACTGAACGTGAAGGGTATTATTGCAAAGCTGCACTGCAACACCTCCAAGACGGTTATGATCGACGTAACCGGAGAAAAGGACGTCACTGCAGGTGATATCAAGCAGGATTCCGATATTGAGATTCTGAATCCCGAGCATCATATCGCAACGGTTGGTGAGAATGGGCGCTTCTACATGGAGCTCACCTTCTCCTCCGGTCGCGGATACGTTTCTCAGGACAGAAACAAGCAGCTTCAAACCCAAATCCTTGGGAACGCGACGAGCGCCCCCATCGGAACGATTTATACTGATTCGATCTACACCCCTGTGTATAACGTAAACTATACGGTAGAGAATACGCGTGTCGGAAATGTCACGGACTATGACAAGCTTACCTTGGACGTCCTGACAAACGGAACGATTTCCGCAAAGGAAGCCGTTTCCCTTGGCGCCAAGATTCTCAACGAGCATCTCAACTTGTTTGTGGATTTGTCTGATGAAGCAAGGAAGGCAGAGATTATGGTCGAAAGAGAAGAGACCATCAAGGAGAAAGTCCTTGAGATGACCATTGAGGAACTTGACATGTCTGTTCGTAGCTTCAACTGCTTGAAGCGTGCAGGCATTGACACGGTCGAAGATCTGATCAGCCGTACCGAGGAGGATATGATTAAGGTTCGTAACCTCGGTAAAAAATCGTTGGAGGAAGTCATTCAGAAGCTCCACTCCTTGGGACTTGATCTCAAGAGAGAAGAGGAGTAATCCGAATACTTTTCCAGCACTCTTAAAAACTTATTCGAATAGCAGAAGGAGATAATAGAAATGCCCGGATCCAGAAAACTTGGCAGAACCACTGCGCACAGAAAAGCTATGCTGCGTGGCATGGTTACCTTGCTGCTTGAGAACGGACAGATCGAAACCACGCTCACCAGAGCGAAGGAAGTTCGTTCTATGGCAGAAAAGATGATTACGCTTGGTAAGAAGAACACCCTTGCAAGCCGCCGTGCTGCATTGGCTTACATTACCAAGGAGGACGTTGTTTCCAAGCTCTTCAACGAGATTGCTCCCACTTACGAGAACCGTAACGGCGGTTACACTCAGATCTTCAAGCTGGGTGCTCGCCGCGGTGATGCTGCCGAAATGGCAATCGTTAAGCTGATCAAGGATGCTCCCGTTGAGAAGCCTGCCCAGAAGCCTGTTGAAGAGGCTCCCAAGGCAGAGGAAGCTCCCGCTGTAGAAGCTCCTGTGGCAGAGGCTTCCGTTGAGGAAGCTCCCGCAGAAGAGGCTGTAGAGGCTTAATAAAAAAGAACAAGGTTTTGGCAATTGCCGAGACCTTGTTCTTTTTTTGTTGACAAGACGTTTTTTATATGCTACAATGATTATGACAAATCCGAAAAGGGGGAGGGAAGCGCGTGAAACCGATATGGGAACGGTATGACAGACGGATGCGCGAGGAAAAGCTGGTAGGCTTTTGGATTCTCGTTTTTGCTACGCTGCTGGCGCTGGTTCTGACGTTTGTATACAATATCGTATGCCTCGTATTTGTGATCGTGTTTGGCATGTTTGCCTCCATTTTTTTGCAGGGATATGCCCGCCCGAAGCTGGAACGCCTTCTGGATGATTGCAAGCGTGCGCACAAGGCAGAGCGAGAGTTTTTTGTGGATCGAAAAAAGATGTATTTTTTGTTCCTGCTCTTTTCATCGCCCTATTATTTTATGTGGCAGATTTGTTCTTTGTTGATCATTCTGGGGATGCTGTGGGAAAATCCTGTTGCGCTCTGGTTCATGACGTCTTTTCCTGCACTGTTTATTTCTGCGGTCATATTGATTCCGTGGAGAGAGAAATGGACAGATCTCGGTGGAACATCAAGCCAATATTGGTGGATGCACGTTCTTGTATACATTACAACCCTTGCGGTGGCTGCGATTGTAATGGCATTTTTGATTCTCTGGCTCGGACCGCAAACGTTTTTTGGTTAAACTCATAAGTGAGTCAAATGCAAAACGTATTTAATTCGGATATGCGTCCCCTTAAAATGCTTCCGAAAGCTTTTTGCTTTTCCGGAGTCTGTTTTAAGGGGACGATCTACGTTTTGAACTCAACGGCACGTTTTTACGAATCTGCCTTACATTCGTTTGTCGTCGGTTGCGGGGTTGTCAATGAGCGTTCCGTCCTCATGGAAGCGTGAACCGTGGCAGGGGCAATCCCACGTGCGCTCGGCGCGGTTATATTTGAGGGCGCATCCAAGGTGAGGACATCGGGGTGCGGTGGGCGTGAGAAGGCCTACCGTCGATTCAAAAGCGTTGATAGCAAGCTGTGGGCGCAGGACGGTGCGCGATGGATCGAAAACGGCGGCGTAGGGACTGTTTTTGCCTTGCACAAGGTCGCAGAGAATATCGGCGGCGACCATAGCGTTGGTCATACCCCACTTGTGAAAGCCTGTCGCAACGAACACGTCGGGGGTGGATTTTGAATACTGCCCGATATAGGGAACATCGTCCAGCGTCATGCAATCCTGCGTTGCCCACTTGCCGACGATCTCGGCGTTTTTGTAGTGCTTGCGGGCGAAATTTTCAAGCTCCTGCCAACAGCCGCCCTTCTTGCCTGTACGGTGTCCGCCGCCACCGAGGAGCAAAAGATCGCCGTAATTACGGAAGGACAATCCCGTGTCCGATTCGTCCACGTACATACCGCTGACATTCTGCGCACCCTTGAGGGCTATGACATAGGAACGGTGCTGATAAAGCTTTAAGGAATACAATCCGTGCTTGTTGAGCATCGGGAAATGGGTTGCGATAATCAATTTTTTGAAAGCAATCTCGCCACGATTGGTTTTCGCCTTGTTTGGCATTACTTCTGTGACCTTGGTATGCTCGTAGATTGGCAGATCTTTTGTGATAGTGTATAGAAATTTTAATGGGTGAAACTGCGCTTGATCTTTGACGCACACTGCACCTGCGACAGAAAACGGAAGTTCTTTTGCATCCGAAAAGTCGGATTTCACACCGATACGGTTGAGCGCAGCGACCTCTTTTTCGATCTTATTACGGTCGGTCAAGGAATAGACGTAGTTATCCCGCGTTTCAAAATCGCAGTCGATATTCTCGCAAAGTTGTGCGTACTCCTGAATCGCATTACTCTGCGCCTTGGCATACAGCCGCGCTTTGTTCTCGCCAAAGCGTTTTATCATCTTATCGTAAATCAATCCGTGCCCGAGCGTGATCTTCGCCGTTGTATTCTTTGTAATGCCTCCACAGATTTCGTCTGCCTCCGCGAGCATACAATCCACGCCCGCATTTTTGAGCTTATAGGCGCATAAAATCCCCGCGATACCGCCGCCGATGATAAGCACATCCACGTTTTTATTTCTATTAAGCGCATCAAACCGTGGCTTTTCTGACGTTTTTAGCCATACCGATTCCATATCCGTCCTCCAAAATGTATTATAATTATTTTTTGCAGATATAAGGTGCAATATGCTCAATTTTTATGAGTGATAGAATTGACATTTATCGAATAATATGGTATAATAATTTAAAGCAAATCTAAACCCTTTTTACAGAATCGTAAAAAGATGATTGACAAATGCTTAGTCAAGCTGTTATAAGGATTACGCCTCGAGGTTTCAGCAGTAGGTTGCCCTATGTGTCATTCAGAGT
>JAZSMX010000105.1:0-11776 GCA_045536125.1 Eubacteriales bacterium
GCTTTGCGGCGAAATGCCGCAATTTTCGCCCGTTGATTGATGATATTTTGAGATTTTTCAAGCGAAAACCGCAAATTCCGCGGCACGCAAAAGCCTACCGTCGGCTTTTGCGCGCGGGGGCTTCGTCAGTGACTCAGCCCCGGGGGTTCGAAAATACGAAGCAACAACAAAGAACCCAACAAAATCGCTTTGCGATTCCGTTGGGTTCTTTGGCGTGGCATGAGGGATTCTGAACCCAAACGTGCGCCAAGGTGCAGCGGTAAGGGAAGCGAGCGGACGCACGTAATAGCCAATCACAAGTGATTGGCGGGGGTTCGAAAATGTTATGCAACAACAAAAGACGTAGGATACCGCTTTGCGGTTCCTACGTCTTTTGGCGTGGCATGAGGGATTCTGAACCCAAACGTGCGCCAAGGTGCAGCGGTAAGGGAAGCGAGCGGACGCACGTAATAGCCAATCACAAGTGATTGGCAGGGGTTCGAAAATACAATACAACAACAAAGAACCCAACAAAATCGCTTTGCGATTCCGTTGGGTTCTTTGGCGTGGCATGAGGGATTCGAACCCCCGACCTTTTGGTTCGTAGCCAAACACTCTATCCAGCTGAGCTAATGCCACATATTCGTTTTTCGTACTTCGATATTATACCTCATTTGTTTTTGTTTGTCAAGCCCTTTTTTGAAAAAAGTTTTATCTTTTTTGTTTTTTTAAAATCGGGTTGTTTTGTAAAAAAAATGCGGCTTCCGATTGACTTTGCGATATCGGTATGTTACAATAAGTGAAACGCTGATCGTGCCCGACAAAAAGTGTTACCTTGTAAAGGAGGATAAGACTGTGAAACTGATGCTGGCTGCCGATATGTCCTTTCATTACGTTGAAACCGTTCCTTCGAGGGAAGATGTTTACGAATTGATGAAGGAGCCTGCCGAAATGCTTCGTGCTGCGGATGCTTCCATCGTCAATCTGGAAAACGTATTCGGAGAACGAAAGGAGCATGCGCCGATCAAAAAGGATGGACCTAACCTGATCTCAAGCCCCGATTTTGCGGAATATATCCGTGCGCTTCATCCCACCGTGGTGGGGATCGCGAACAACCATACCATGGATTACGGTGTCGCCCCCATGCGATTGACAAAGTCGCTTCTAGAGAAGGAGGGCTATCTTTGCATCGGGGCGGGGGAAACGCTTGCGGACGCGTACCGCCCGGCCGTTCTTGAAAAGGACGGCGTGAAGGTCGCCCTGATCGCGTTTTGCGAAAATGAGTTCGGTGGGGCGAAGGAAAGTGCCCCCGGTACGGCATCGTACCGTCTGGAAGCCGTGACACGCGAGATCCAAAGGGCGCGCGAGGGAGGACTTGTCCCGATTCTTTATTTCCACACGGGACATGAGGGCTACCCCTTCCCATCGCCCCGTCGACGTGAGACGTGCCGACATTTCATCGACATCGGTGCCGCTGCGGTGGTTTGTATGCACGCACACTGTCCGCAAGGCTATGAAATCTATCGTGATGCTCCCATTGTGTACGGAATGGGGAACTTCTATTTTCCGAACGTTTCGGATGTGACATCTACGTGGTTTTACGGATATATGACCGAATTGGAGATTACGGATCGGGAAATCGCCCTTGATATTCATCCGTATCGGTTTGAAAAGAGCATTGTTATGCTGCAAGGAGAAGAGCTGCAGGCGTTCAAGCGTTACATGTCTTACATCAATGCACCGATTGGAAGTGAAGAAAAGCTTGCGTCTCTCTTTGATTCCTGGTGCTTGGTCCCGACGAGATTCGGTTACTATGAGACACTTTCCTCGTTTTCCATGGATCTGATCGGGGACGGTCACGCGGATGCGACGGCAAAGCTCAAAAACATTCTCGGATGCGAGGCGCACAACGAGCTGATCCAAAATCTTCTCTCCATGATCTTTGAGGAGCGCGTGGAGAAGGCGAGAGCAGGCGTGGCTCTGATTGAGACGCTTCAAGGGATGCTTCTCCCGTCAACGGATGCGATGCCTTGATTCTTTGGAAACTTTTTTGAAAAATATTTTGTGAAAACCTATTGACAAACTCTATCGAATCTGCTATAATAACAAGGTCGCAGGACAATGCTGGTATGGCTCAGTCGGTAGAGCACGTCATTGGTAATGACGAGGTCATCAGTTCGATTCTGATTACCAGCTCCAAAAAACCAACGCAATCGCGTTGGTTTTTTTATTCTTATGATCTCGGAGGTTTGATGTGATGAAACGGCAAAGCGGTGTTCTGATGCACGTGTCCTCGCTTTGGGGAGATTATTCGGAGGGCTCACTCGGAAGGGCTGCATTTGAATGGATCGATTTCCTCGCCGAGAGCGGCTTTACGGTCTGGCAGGTGCTTCCGTTCTGTATTCCCGATGAATACAACTCTCCTTATAAGTCCTTCGGAGCGTTCAGCCTCAACCCCAATCTGATCGATCTTGAGTCGCTTTTTATGGACGGACTTCTGACGGAGGAGGAATTGAAGAACGCACGTCAGAAAACGCCCTTTTCGTGCGAATTCGACCGCCTTTCGAAGGAACGCTTCGCGCTCCTTCGACGTGCGGCATCCCGTGTCAAGGATCGCGCAAGCATCCTTGATTTTATCGCCTCTCATCCCGAAACCGAAGCTTTTTGCCGTTACATGGCGATCAGAGAGAAGCAAAACGGCACGTCCTGGAATTGTTGGGAGGACGAAAGCTTTGATGAAGAGTGTTTTTTCGCTTGGGCGTTTACTCAGTACACCTTCTTTTCTCAATGGGCATCGGTTCGCGCTTATGCCAACGAAAAGGGAATTTCCATTGTGGGAGACGTTCCGATCTACGTTGCCTATGACAGCGCGGACGTCTGGAAAAACCGTGACCTCTTTTGCCTGGATGCGAAGGGCAACATGAAGGCGGTTGCGGGCTGTCCTCCCGATTACTTCGCGAAGGACGGTCAGCTTTGGGGCAATCCTCTTTACAACTGGAGCCGCATGAAGAAGGACGGGTATGCATGGTGGTGTGCTCGGATGCGCTTTATGATGGAGCTTTTTGACGGAGTACGCATCGACCATTTCCGCGGCTTGGAATCCTATTACAGCATTCCCGCAAATGAAACGACGGCGCGGAACGGTCGCTGGAAGAAGGGCCCCGGGATGTCACTCATTCGTGCCATATCTCCCATTTGTGACGGAAAGCTGATGATCGCGGAGGACCTCGGAGAGATCACCCCCGCGGTGGAAAAGCTGGTCAAGGACAGCGGATACCCCGGAATGCGCGTGCTTCAGTTCGGATTCCTTGGGGAGGACGATTCACCGCATCTGCCGCACAACTATGATCTTAACTGTGTGGCGTACACGGGAACGCATGACAACAACACTCTTCTCGGTTACGTCTGGGAGCAGACGGACGAGGAAAGAGCGCGCTTGATGCGCTATTGCGGATACGAAGGAGACTGGGACGATTGCTATGATGCCGTGCTTCGTACCATGTTTGCAAGTCACGCGCGTCTTCTCATTCTTCCCGTGCAGGATCTGTTGCTCTTCGGAAGAGACACGCGCCTCAATACGCCCGGAAGTGCCGACGGAAACTGGAGCTATCGGATCACACGGGAACAGCTGTCGGGGCTTTCACCGAAGAAATTTAAAGATTGGAACCGGCTTTATGGACGTTAAAAAACAGATGAGGCAAATGCGGTGTTGCATTTGCCTCATCTGTTTTTTAATTTGCCTTTCTGTTCTTCAGACTTACCTCAATCAGCTTTTCGCAAAGCTGTCCGTAGGACATGCCGATTGCCGCTGCTGCCTGGGGGAGGAGACTGGTCGGTGTCATGCCGGGAAGCGTATTCGCCTCCAGACACCAAAGAAGTCCGTCACGGTCCAGAAGATAATCGAATCTGGCGTATCCGTAGAGTCTGAGCGCGTCAAAGCCAACCCGTGTCATCTCGGAGGCTTTGAGTGCCGTGTCGGGAGAAATCTCTGCAGGGCAGACCTCAAGAGTGTTTCCCTTGTATTTATTCTTATAATCGTAAAATCCCTCGTTCGGGATGATTTCAACCGCGGGCAGCGTTTCTCCGTCGATGATGCCGACGGTCAATTCGCGACCGACAATTCTTTTTTCCACCAGAACGCAGTTATCCCAACGGGAAGCTTCACGGAGTGCTTCCTCCAGCTCCTCCTTGGTGTCCGCCATGGAAACGCCGACGCTGGAGCCACAGGCAGAGGGCTTGACAACGGCGGGAAGAGGGATCTCTTGAAGAATCCTTTCGACGTTGGCGCAGTGCGGATCGACCGCAACCCAGTCGGGGGTTCTGACACCCGAAGCGCGCAAAAGACGCTTGGCGATGTCCTTATCCATGGCAAGGAGACTACCGACGTATCCCGAGCCCGTGTAGGGGATCGCATAGCTGTCAAGCGTTGCCTGGAGCTGTCCGTTTTCTCCCATAGCACCGTGCAATGCCAAAAAAACAATGTCCGCCATGCGGCAAAGCTCAATGACGTTCCTTCCGATCAGTGCATCCCCGTTTCCGGTCTCTTTTTTCAATTTTTCAAGGTCGGGGATTTCCTCGCTGACACTGTGGCTGTATCTGCCGCTGCTTTTGAAAAGACTGTCGGGATCCTTCGGAAGCTCCTTCAATCCTACGTATACGTCCAGCAAGCAGACGCGGTGTCCGTTTTCCATGAGTGCGTTGGCAATCAGGCTTCCCGAGGTCAGGGAGACCTCACGTTCGGGCGAATAACCGCCCGCAAGTACGATAATGTTCACGGAGTCATATCCTTTCTTGTGGAAAAGTATCGGCAATCAGTGCCACGCGGTCGTTGCCGCCAAGATCGCGCAGGATTCGCGTTTCGGAATATCCGAACGCATGGGAAAGAGCGCGAAGCGCATCTCCCTGGTCAAAGCCGATCTCAAAAAGAAACCATCCGTCGGGCTTCAGATACCGCTTGAAATCCCTGAGCATGCGACGGTAAAAAAGCAAGCCGTCCTCGCCGCCGTCCAATGCCGCATAGGGTTCAAAATGTACCTCGGGTGCTAAGGTGGCAACGTCCTTTGACGGGATATAGGGAGGGTTGCAAAGAATGGCGTCAAGGAGTATGCCGTCAGGAATCGGCGCTTCCTCCAGGACGTCGGCAAGCCGTGGGGTGAAGCGCTCCGAAACGCCGTTTTTGGTTGCGTTGCGCGTGGCAAGAGACAGGGTGCTCTCAAATTTATCAACGGCGATGGCGCGTGTGTCGGGACGCTCGGCAAGCACCGAGACGGCAATGCAGCCGCTGCCCGTACAAAGATCGGCGAAGTGAGCGTGCGCGGGAAGATATCGGATCGCTGTTTCCACCAGAATCTCCGTGTCGCTTCTCGGAATGAGACAGTCGGGGGAAACCTCATACGTCTGACGGTAAAAATCCCAAGTTCCCAAAATGTATTGCAAGGGCTCGCGCTCCGTTCTCCGTTTGACGGCATCCATGAAGCGCGGTGTATCAAAATCACGGTCATCAAGGAGAGGGATCATAGAAGGGGAGAGCGAAAAAAAGTGGCGGAGAAGACACTGCGCTTCCCATTCCGCCGATTCGATGCCCGCGCCCGTCAGGAGCGCACAGAGTGCTCGATAGGTCAATTTCGATCCTCCTTTGCCAAGGGTTGTTCAGACTGCTTCTATATGTTATCATATTTTGGAAAAAAATAAAATAGATTTTGAAAAAAAATAAAATTTTTTTGCCAAGGTATTGATTTTTCAAAAAAACATGGTATACTGTTATTAAAGCATATGATGTCTCTTTGCGAGATGGTGCTAAAAAAAAGGAGGGCGTATCATGGAGCACGATGTTATCGTAGTAAAGAAGGACGGCCAGATCTGGAAGATCATCGGTATCGTAGCTGCTGCTCTTGCAGTTTGTGCGGTTGCTGCTGTTGTTCTTGTAAAGATCTTCGGTAAGAAGAAGGCTGCTGAGGCTGTCGAGGCTGAGGACGAGGTTGCCGCTGTTGAAGAGGGCGCTGAGGAAGAGGCTGTTGAGGTTGAGGCTGACGAGGTTATCGAAGACGCGGCTGAAGTCGACGCTGTAGAAGAGAACTGATTATTCTACATCCGAAACGGGGTGTCTCAAATGCGTATCGCATTTTCCGACACCCCGTTTCCTTCTTGTTTTTAAGGAAAGGAACCGATCATGGCAAAGTACAGAAGAGGAAGAATCAACGAGGAAATGCAAAAGGAGCTGACCGTGATCCTAAGACGAGTCAAGGATCCCAGAGTTTGCGATGCCTTTATCAGCATCACTGCCGCAGACTGTACGGCGGACCTCAAATATGCAAAAATATACTATTCGGCAATGGGGGGCGACAAAAAGGAGATCGCGCAAGGTCTTCGCGCGGCGGCGGGATTTATTCGCCGTGAGCTTGCAAGCTCTCTCAATTTGCGGATGACCCCCGAGCTGACCTTTATCGAGGACACCTCGGTGGCTTACGGTGCGAAAATCGCATCCATCCTCAACCGTCTTGAGATCACACCGGAGGAAGAGGAAACGGAGGACTCCGAGAACGGAGAGGACGTATGAAGCACATTCTCTTTGAGGAGATCCTTTCGCATCTGGAGAAGCCATGCGATACGCTGGTGCTCTTCCATCGCGCGCCCGATGCCGACGCGACGGGCTCTGCATACGTGATGAAAAAGCTTTTGGAGGCGCTCGGCTCGCGCGCCGTTTGCGTGTGTGCCGATGAGCTACCCGCGCGTCTGTCCTTCCTTTTTTGCGGGGAACAGGAAAGTGTGCTTCCCGAACGTATCCCAACGGATTTTTCCGTCGGACGCATTGTCAGCGTGGATACCGCCTCTCCCTCTCAATTGGACCGCTTGTTTCCCCTGTACGGCGATCGCATCGATCTGATGATCGATCATCACGGAAAGGGAGAACCGTATGCCGAGTTTGTGTACGTTCGCGCCGACGCTGCCGCGACGGGAGAAATTCTGTTTGATCTGATCAAGGAAGCGATGGGGCGCGGACTCTTTTCGATGACACGGGCGGTCGCTTCGGCGCTCTATGCCGCGATCAGCGCGGATACGGGCGGCTTCCGTTTTTCCAACACCACGCCTATGACGCACCTTCGCGCATCGGAGCTGTTGTCCTTTGGGATCGACGCGGCATGGATCAACCACTGTCTGTTTGAATGCAAGAGCCATGAGCAGCTTCGCGCTGAGGCGGCGGGGATCTCGCGATTGGAGCTTTACGGGGACGGTAAGGTGGCACTGATTTGTTTTCCGTATGAACTCAAAAAGGAGCTTGGCTTGGAGGACGCACACCTGGAAACGCTGATCGATACGGCGCGATCCGTGATGGGGGTGTCCCTTGCGTTTTGCATCCGTCAACCGCTTCCCGAGGGAAAATTCCGCGTTTCGTCCCGCTCCTCCTGTGATTTTGACGTGTCCGCTCTGTGTGCTGCCTTCGGTGGCGGCGGTCATGCGCGAGCGGCGGGCTGCACGCTTTGTGCCGACAGCATCGAGGACGCACGGAGCATGCTGCTGGATGCCATTGATTTTTCGCGCTTGAATTGAATAAGCATCCTCTCTTTCGGACAATGCTATTCTTGTATGCATTGAAACGAAAGAGAGGATTTTTTATGTATCGAAGACTCTTGACTCTGACGCTTGCCCTCATTGCGGGATTGCTTGTGATCGGTCTGATGCCCGTGCACGGCGAGGAGGAGATTTACGAAAGCGTGGTACGGTTACACGTGATCGCGGATTCGGACAGTGAGGAGGATCAGCGCTTAAAGCTTTGCGTGCGGGATGCCGTGCTCAACGTTACCAATCCCCGTCTTGCTGCGTGTACTACCCAAAAGGAAGCCCTGGAGTGCCTTGCCTCCTGCAAGGAGGAGATCGTGACGGCGGCGCGCGCAGCGCTGGACAGGGAAGGGAGTGATGACGACGTGGAGGTGTTGATCGGTGTGGAGGAGTATCCGAAGAGAAGCTACGACAGCTTTTGCTTTCCTGCGGGGGAATACGTGTCTCTTCGCGTCCGCATCGGAAGAGGGGAAGGAAAAAACTGGTGGTGCTGCCTGTTCCCACCCATGTGTCTCGGAGCTGCAACCGTGTCGCGAAAGGAGGCGGAGGATGCCTGTATCTCGGTAGGTCTTACCCCCTCGCAGTATCAGATCATCACCGAGAGTGACAAGCCCGTGTACCGTGTAAGGTTCAAGGTGCTGGAGCTCTTTTCCGAGATGCGCTGAAGGGGCGCTGTCTTTTCCGTTCTTTCCATAGGACGCACTTGACTTTTTTGGATGCATATGATACAATGTAAAAAAGACACAAGGCGTACTTTATGGATGGAACGGGTGAAGACAATGAAACGTAAGCTATTATGCGGCGGTATGGGGATGTTGGCACTGCTTTTGTGCGTGGCAACTCTTTTTTCGTCTGCCTTGCCGGCAGAAGCCGCGGATACCTCGCTTGAGTATGGTATCTACGGACGGGAAAATAACGTGAGCTATGAGGGAGAGGCGCTTTACCGCTTCCTTCTGGAAAGTGAGCCTACGCCCGCAGAGGCGCGGTATATCGATAAAATGGGGATTTCCTTCTCCTATAACTCGGCAATTCCTTCGAGCTGTGTGTCCACCGAATACGATTCCTCGCAAGGGATCTTGCATCTGATCGTTTCTCCCTACCGCTACACCGCTGCCAACGGTGCTTTGGTCGTTTGGCTTCCCTCGCGGGCGACGGTTGACGGTGAAGAGGTTGCTTTGACACAGGACGGAGAGGTGTACCGCGGTCAGGTGAATGACATCTTTTACTCGGAAGATTTTGACATGACGGTGGATTACGCATGGAGCGTGACGATCCCACGGGAAACCGTCGCAAGACTCCGCACAGAGGCTTATGCTGTGGGAGAAGCCGCGCTTGCCAAGGTGGGAGAGTACGAAAAAAAGCTGGAAGAATACAACAAAAAGGTGGATGCCTACAACGCATGGCAGGACTATCTGATCGAAAAGGCGGCCTATGAAGCGTACCTGGAGGCGTTGGAACTGTATCTGAAAAAGGTGGATGCTTACAACGTATATCTCGATGAGAAGGCAGATTACCTTGTCAAAAAGGATGCGTACGATCAATGGCAGAAGTACTACAACGTGGATCTGCCTGCCTATAAGGAAGCGCAGAAGAAGCGCGGTGAGTATGAGACCTTTTTGACCACCATGGAAGCGGTCAAGAAAAAGCTTGCTCTGATGGACTATCTGTATCAGGTTGACGGTCGTGGCTGGGCTCTCCGTGCTTCCGTTATGGGGCCTGCCACTACGCTCGTTCTTGACAACAAGGAGGAGCTGGTTGACGTTCTGCTGTGCTCCGAGGAGGACGTGGATATGGCGGGGGCGGCAACGAAGGCATTGCGAACGCTGTATGAGGGCTATGATTCAAAACATTGGGGGGCCGATGTAACCACATATAGCGGCATCGCCGATCGGTATGGGTACTTTACCGACCACTACGACGAATTCAAAGTCAATTTTACAAACCTATATAAGTCGCTCAAGGCGCTCTTTGACAATGAAGCGGTGGAGCGGATGCTGGAATCCAAAGGAAAAAGAGAGCACTATATGCAGCTCATCGGTCAGTTGTACGTGGTTTCCACCTGCTTTGACCAGGAGGGGACGCGAAAGTCCTCCTGGCGGATCAGTGGAAAAAAGCTTGAGGAGGTTTTAGAGCCCGTACATATCATTGACGACGGTGACTGGGATCCTCAAAACACAAAGCTGCCAAAGGAAGTGCCGTTTGCTCCCGTTCCGACAGAAGTTGCTTCTCCCGATGTGGAAAATCCCTCCCAAATGCCGATTGAGCCCGATCCTGTGGAGCATCCCGGGAAAGAGCCGGAGAAGGTGGTGAACCCCGATCTTGGCGGTGTCCCTGAAAAATGTGAGACCTATCCGACCAATTCCCCCACGCCACCTAAGTTCGATTCCATGACCGACAGCATTTTGCAAGAGATACAGTCGGGAATTCTGAAGAAATATACGGGAAGCATTGAAGCCATCACGCTTGATTTTTCCTCCACGCTTGAAAAGCAGGTGTCCGTTTCCAACAAAAAAACAGTGGTCTTCCGTGACATCGACGGAACGCCGCTTCACACCGAAAGCGTCGATTACGGTGGTGGTGTGTTCTTCGAAGTGCCGGAGCACGCACCCTCTCCCGCGTACAATTACAGAACGCTTGGCTGGATCGGTGCGTCGGGCGAGGCGGTGGATCTGAACTGTGTCACAAAAGACATGGACGTATATCCGCATTACGAAATGATACGGAAGAATTATACGGTCACCTTCCAATTGACCAATGCGGACGGTGAAGTGAGAGCGGAGTCTTGTGCATGGCCCTACGGCAGTCTTCCCGAGCCCTCCTTTGAGGTGTCGAACGCTTATCCGGAAACCTATGCCTACCGATATGAATTTTCCGGGTGGGACAGGGAGATTGAGCTTGTGACAGAGGATGCCGTCTACCGTGGAAGCATCCAAAGGATCCCCAAGGAGTTTCCCATTCGCTGGGTGGTCGGGGAGCGCGTCACCACCGAGCTTTGGCAGTATGGCACGTTGCCCGTTTTCACGGGAGATACGACGCTCACCTCCGTCTCCGAGGAATGCACCTTCCTCGGCTTTACACCGAAAATCGAGCCGGTCAAGGGATCGGCAACCTATACGGCAACCTATGAGCGAATTCCGTATGCAGCGGGAGGATCGGGCGTTTCCCTGAAGATTCTTGAGGATTCGGGAGCGTTGACCGTGATGGCGGGAGAGTATAAATCCGTCGCGCTTTCAGGGGCAATCCTTCGTGCTAAGGAGGCAGGAAAGGGGCTGAACGTGGAATGGGAGAACGGATGTAAGCTTTCCGTCAGCGCAAAGACCGTTCCGACCTTACAGCTGGTGGGGTGCGAGAAGATCGTGCTCCAAAGCTTCCTTGAAAACGGAGATGCCGTGTACGAGCTTTCCTTTTACGGATCGGGGCTGCGGGAGGTTTCTCTCGGCAAGGAGTCCGTGCTTTTATATTTGCCGTATCGGGAGTATGAGGACGGAAAAATGACTGCCTTCTTCCTTGTGGACGGTAAGGAGACGGAAACGAGGATTTTGCAAAAGAGCGTTGCTCTTTCCCAAAAGACCGTCATAAAAGAGCGGTTTGCATATCCTATGAACGTTGAACATAATCCTCTTTGCAATACCATGGCGCTCGGATGGGATGCTCTGATCGGTGAGAGGGTGTCCTTGAAGACCGAGTGTGAGTACGGCTATGAGATCGCCGACGTCAAGGTGACCGATGCCGAGGGAAACGAGATTGAGGTCAAGGATCTTTCCTTTGTGATGCCCGAGTGTCCTGTGAACGTGGTATTTGATATTCAGCCGATTGTCTATCGGGTGATCTTTCGGAGTGAGGGGAATGTGATCTCGGATCGGACCTACGGCTTCGGAGAAAAGCCCGAGATTCCCGACGCGCCGACAAAGGAGTCGGACGGAGAGTTCATTTATAACTTTTTGAACTGGGGCGCGGAGATCCCCGCGATGCTGACGGGAGAGGAACGGGAGCTGATCTTCGAAGCACAGTTCTCACGAGAGAAAGAGGACATCGATTACGAAACGGGAAACAACAACAATCTCCTTTTTGAGGTGGTGCTTCCCGTAGCCCTTGCGGTGATTGTCGTATTGGGCACAGGAATTACGGTGCTATGTATCCTGAGAAAACGCAAGAAAAAACATAAAATCAAAGAATAAAGCACAGCGCCCCCCCCGTCCTTTTGGACCCCGGGGGGGCCGTGGCTTTACTGCCTGGGGGT
>JAZSMX010000156.1:0-6575 GCA_045536125.1 Eubacteriales bacterium
GCTTTGCGGCGAAATGCCGCAATTTTCGCCCGTTGATTGATGATATTTTGAGATTTTTCAAGCGAAAACCGCAAATTCCGCGGCACGCAAAAGCCTACCGTCGGCTTTTGCGCGCGGGGGCTTCGTCAGTGACTCAGCCCCAAAATCCGACGTTTGGATTTTTTTTGATGGATTTCGACGGAGAGTGCCGCAAGAAGTGCGGTCTTTGCCGGGGGTTCTACGACGCAAGACGCGGAAATTGCACGCTGTAGGGCTGATTGGTTTGGATTTTTGTCGGGTACAATTCGGCGCAAGAATTAGTCCGTAATCGTATGAAGAATTTCGAAGAAATTCAACCGATTCCTGTCTCATTTTCCGATTCGATTGGGAAACGGGACTTTTTCTTTTTTACCGCGGGCTTTTTCGTTCAGGATGGATGTAACAGCCTCCATTTTTGCTTGCGGGCTCTATGCTCGGGAGCGATAGAAGCTTTGCGCGATTGGATATTTTTTGGGGGATACGTCTTGTTTTTTGAAATGTGATGTGATATTATATTATGTAGATACACCTTGCTTTGGAGGAATTTGGATGAAGATTTTGTCTTTTGGAGAAATCATATGGGACGTTTACCCCGATGAAAAGCATATCGGCGGAGCTCCTTTTAATTTTGCAGCGCACGCAAAGCGGGCGGGAGCAAGTGCGTTTTTCATGTCCGCGGTCGGCGACGATGCGCTTGGAGCGGAGGCTTTCAAGAAGATCGCGCTTTACGGCGTGCATTCCGAATACGTCACTGCCTTGGAGGAATACTCAACGGGAGTTTGTCGGGTGACGCTTGATCAAAACAAAATCCCTACCTATACGATCGAAGATGTGTCGGCATATGACTTTATCCCCCTGCCTTCCAATCTGCCGCAAGATTTTGACGCACTTGCTTTTGGTACGCTCGCCTTGCGTCGGGAGCATAACCGTCGGATCATCGATCGACTGTTGGAAAAATGCGATTTTGGACAAGTGTTTGTCGATTTGAATATCAGATCTCCCTTTGACTATTCGGAAAGCATCCGCTTTGCATTGGAAAAGGCGACCGTGGTAAAGGTAAGCGACGAGGAGCTGCCTAGCGTGATCGCGCGCTTGGAGGGGACGTATGAGGGGATTGAAGAAAGTGTCATTTTCTTAAAACAACGTTTTCAAAATCTTCATACGGTTTTGGTGACCTGCGGAGGAAATCCGTCCGTTCTGTACGATTTGCGAAGTGGAAAAAGCTATGTGTGTGAAGCGAAGAAAACCGAGGTCGTTTCTACGGTTGGAGCAGGGGATTGCTACGGAGCGTTCTTCTTGGTCAATTATTTGGCGGGAGAGCCGATCGAAGCTTGTATGGCAAATGCCGCGGATGCCGCTGCGTTTGTCGTGGCGCACACGGAAGCAATTCCGCTGACTGATTCATAACGTGCGGTAAACTATCATCGCGTATTATCAGGAGGCGCAATATGGACTATTCCAAGAAGCTGCAATACCATTACAGACCGCAAAAGGGTTGGGTGAATGACCCGAACGGATTGGTTTATTTTGACGGATACTATCATCTGTTTTATCAGCACGCACCCGATTTTGAGATTCCGTGGCAGCAACCGATGCACTGGGGACACGCGCGGACAAAGGATTTCCTTCATTGGGAGGAGCTACCCGTAGCGCTCTATCCCGACCGCGAGTACGATCAAAACGGTTGTTTTTCGGGCACTGCCGCAGTCAAGGACGGTGTTCTGTATCTCTTCTACGCTTCCATTCACGATGGGTTGGAAAGCCCGCAGACCTTCAGCGTGGCATATTCAAAGGACGGTATTCATTTCGAAAAATACGCGGGCAACCCCGTGATTGATCACTTTCCGCTTGCGGGCAGCAAGGATTTTCGCGATCCCGCCGTGTGCCGCGTAGGGGACACGTATTACTGCATCATAGCATCTGCCAATCCCGAGGCGCGCGAGGGACGCTTGCTTGCCTATCAAAGCGAGGATCTGTTGCATTGGAAGTACGTAGGGATCATGCGCGCGTGGAGCGAGTGCCGTGATACGGAATGTCCCTCGCTGGTGCCTGCCGAGGATGGGAAGTATCTGTTGACCACGTCGGTGCGTCCGCATGGCGCAAGAGACTATTTCCGTGCGATGTACGGCGAGCTCCGAGACGGAAAATTCCACATTCTGAACGAGGCGGAGATCGACAAGGGACCCGACCAGTACGCAGGTCAGGTATTCCACGATCCTGTGGGACGGAATTTGCTGATCTCCTGGGCACCCGGATGGAAATACAAGGGCTATTACGAGCGAGATATCGGATGCTTCTCCGTGCCGCGCGAGTTCAAGTGCGAGGACGGGAAAATCACCGCGTATCCCATCAAGGAGCTGCAGTACCTTCTCAGGGACGAGGATCCGTGCCTTAAGCGCACCGAGAACGGCTTTTCTGTCGAGAGAACCAACCGCGAGCCCCTTGTATACGAAGGAGAGATCAGAGACTTGAAGATCCTGCGCGACGGGTATATCGCGGAAATCTTCATCAACGGCGGGGAAGAGGTTTACACGGTTTTGCTTTGATTGCCGTACACGTTTTTATTCGCAATTTTCATCTTTCAAAAGGAGAATAAAAAATGACACTTTCGTTTTCGAACCTGCAAGCAGCAGCACACGGTGCCGTTAGCTTAGAGCAAACAGAGAAGGGAGTGCGCTTTTGGCGCACGTCGGAGGCGCAGAGACAGTATTACCTTGACCGCGGCGATGAGCTGCATATTCAGGGATCCCGTCACAGTGCGGGCGTTCGTTTGGCGTTTTGGACAACCAGCCGCTCGCTGACGCTTTCTGCCGATCTATATCCCGATCTGAGTGGGATTGGCGGTAGCTTTGATATTTGCGAGGACGGCGTTCTGATAGCGCACCTCGGAGGAGAAAACAAGGAGATCAAGGACCTTTGCACTGCGCTGTCCCCGGGGGAGCACCTTGTGGAGATTTATTTTCCGTGGAGCAAGGGGGTTATTTTGCAGGAGCTTTCTTTGGATGACGGTGCTACGTTTGCGCCGCATCACCGAAAGTACCGCCTTCTTTCCTTTGGGGATTCGATCACGCACGGCGCTCTTGCCACGCATCCGTCTCTTACGTATGCGGAGAGGTTGGCGTCTCTCCTGGATGCCGATCTTGACAACCGCGGCATTGGTGGAGATCATTTTTCCGCAGGTCTTGCGGAGCTGGAAACGGTGGAAAATCCCGATATCGTCACCGTGGCGTACGGAACGAACGATTGGAGTCATTGGGGTGCGTGCTTTGACGAGGAATGTCCGCGCATGATTGAAATTCTTGCCAAGCGTTATCCGAACGCGGAGATCTTTGTGATCTCTCCCATTTGGCGCGGGGATTGGGATCGCAAGGGAAGCATGCAGCGGCGTCTTCCCGATCTTTATCAAACGATCCGCGATTATGCAAGTCCCTATTCAAACGTCAAGGTGATCAATGCATGGAATTTTGTCCCGCATCTTTCCGACTTTTACGGAGATGGTCACCTTCATCCCAATGACCTCGGCTTTGGACTTTATGCGGAATGCCTCTATCGGGAAATCGTAAAGTATTCGCGGCTTTTCCATTGCTCGTAATATAAAAATATCGAACACATCACGGAAGGATTATCCTAAATGATTTGTCCAACTTTATCCGCATCGGGAAGACGCGAAAGCGCCACACGACCGAATTGGAAGGAACAGGCGTACGTATCCGTCCCGAACAGAATCATAAGATCGATTTGAGTAAATTGAAACACGGGAATCAAATGATTTGAAATGAGAGGAAAAACAATGTCAGATGTACTTGATTTGATCGATTTTTCGGTACATGTTCCTATTGGAAAATCGCCTGTGATTCTGCAATTGACCGATACGCAGATCATTGATGCCTCTCGCGCGAGGTATGAGGAGCGGTTGCAACCGGAGGAGAAGCTGCATTGGCACGAAACGAGAAAGGATGCCTGCTGTTACGGATTTTTGAGCGAGATCATCGAAGCCGTACAGCCTGATCTTGTTTTACTCACGGGAGATTTGGTGTACGGCGAATTCGACGATGACGGTGAAAATTTCATTGCGTTTGTCGATTTTATGGAATCACAGGCACGTCCATGGGCTCCTGTATTTGGCAACCACGATAACGAAAGCCGTATGGGGGCAGATTGGCAGTGCCGTTTGTTAGAATCTGCGGAGCATTGTCTGTTTCGGCAACGGACGCTGACCGGAAATGGTAACTATACCGTGGGAATCGTGCAAGGGGATAAGCTTTTACGTGTGTTCTTTCTGCTTGATTCGAATGGTTGTGGCATTGCAAGTCCGAACAGCCTTGTCAACGGACACACCAAGAAAACGGTCGGCTTTGGAGAAGATCAGATTGCATGGTACACCGCTGTCGCGAGAGAGATCACCGAACGTGCGCCGGGCACCAAGCTTACTTTTGCCTTTCACACCCAGCTTGCTGTCTTTGGAGAAGCGATGGCGAAATATACAAACGGAAAACAAATCCAGGTGCATATCGATCGGCATTCGCAAAGGAGCGCGGAATCGTTCGGCTTCATCGGAGCCCCTCTTAAAACACCGTGGGATGAGGATCGATCGGTTTTTGACGGCTTGAAGGCACTCGGGGTTGATTCGATTCTCGTCGGACATGAGCATGCCAACAGCGCAAGTATTGTTCACGACGGTGTGCGTTTGCAATATGGGATGAAATCTTCTCAATATGATCGGCTGAATTACATCAATGAAAGCACAGGAACCATCGCGTGCAATTACTTTTCCGTGCATACGCCATGGATCGGCGGCACTTATTTCGCGCTTTCCCCGGATGGAGAAATGACAGACTTTGGCATCTATTATTGCAAAAATGCAGGTGGACAGATTGATTGGTCGGAATTTTGAGGAAGATACAGGCATTCTTTCGGAGTGGTGTCTTGAAAAAGGATTGCAGCGAATCTCGTTTCGACGAATTCATTCCTTCGTGCTCATCTTCAACTTTTTCATTGCGGAAATTGCTTTATTCATTAAATAAATATAATCCAAACCATTGACAAAGATAAAAAAGCCGTGATATAATATAGTATCCAAACGATCATTACATACAAAAACTAAAAGCACGATCCCAAGGGGATATGATCCCCTTTTTCTGCTTACGTTTGGAATTCGATAAAAAATGCAGATTTCATCGACGTAAGTACACAGTGCTTTTCGTATCGATATCGTTTGGCGACTGTCGGAGCTTGCATTTTTTGCGCGGTTGCTTCGCCGACCGCACTCTTTGATTTATGATAGGAGGATTTTCTGATGTTCAGATTGAAAAAGGGGATCGCATTATTTCTCTGTGCCGTTATGCTATCAAGTGCAATTTTGACCGGCTGCGATATCGAAAATGACACGTCCGCCGATACCTCGGGCAATACGACGCAATCAACAGAAGACAACCAAACTACCGAGGGCGGGGACCCCACCGAAGGCGAGGAACTCACCGAGGGCGAGGAACTCACCGAGGGTGAGGAATCCACCGAGGGTGAAGAACCCACCGAAGGCGAGGAATCCACCGAAGGCGAGGAATCCACCGAGGGTGAAGAATCCACCGAGGGCGAGGAATCCACCGAGGGTGAGGGAACCACCGAAGGTGAGGGAACCACCGAGGGTGAGGGAACCACCGAAGGCGAGGAAACCGATGATGGATACAGAGTAGAGGAATCGAAATGGGCAAGCTTGTTCACAGGCACGAATCTGACGATCACCACCGTTAACTCCTACATAAATCTGATGCAGTACGATGGGGATAAGCTACACAACTACACCGTGTACACCGATTATAATCAGAGTATTGATGTATTCTTTGAATTCGTGCTCGAAGGTGCATCCAAGGTATGCTATGCATACGAACAGGCAGGCGCTGAGGGCAACTGGATGAAGGGACTTGACAATTACGCTCGGGGCGAGAGAATGATCGCGAGCTTGGACTTGTACTTCTACTCGTTTGCAGATCAGTATAGCTTATTTGAGTACGATGCCGAGGAAAAGCAGTATACCGCCGAAAGCATAACCGTGGCGTACGGAGGAACGGGTCTCGTTTTCACCGATATATGCATCAAGCTTGAGGGCGGAAGGCTGTCCGAGATAACCTACAGCGCAAACGGTGCGGAGCTTAAGATCAGCAACGTGGGAACAACATCCGTAACACTCCCCACACTCACCGTAACCGATTAAACGAAGAGACTACCGAAAAGGCAGAAACCTCCGAAAAAGTAGAGACCACAGAAGCTACCGAGCCCACAACAACGGAGACTGCTGAGGTTGAAACCGCCTGACCAATGGATCATAAACCCGGTTGAGGGGCTTCATCAGCGGTTCTTCCATTTTTGACACAAATTTTGATATAAAAAATTGGACACATCATCGCGCAATTGCACGTAAATGATGTGTCCAACTTTTTATTTAATGAATTGCAATCTGCGATTGCATGAATTGACGCGTGCGCGTCATGATTTGAAGGTTTATACCTTCATGAATTGAATTGCCCTCTTATGCACCGTAGGTGCAATTCATGACACAG
>JAZSMX010000069.1:0-9239 GCA_045536125.1 Eubacteriales bacterium
CATCCACCGCCTCGTGTACGGAAAAGCCCAACGCCATAAACCCAAGAACGGTGTCACGCTCCCCGATGATCGCAATTTTATACATAGCTTTCCCGAATCCTTTCGCAAATGGTATTCACGGGAAGTCCCGCTTCCTTGCCCGAAAGAACGATTCTGAGATTCTTGACCTCATATTCGTGTGCCAAAAGGAAGGAGACCATCACTTCAAGCCCCATGGGAATAAACTTTGTATCAAGAATTTTCTCCATCCAAAGGTTATCTGAAATGCGGTCTAACACAGAGGGAGTACGATCACTCTCAAAAAACCTGTCCGTAAGCTTATCAAAGCCACTTCGCGATATCTGTGTCCAGAAAGCTTCCTCACCCTTTTCGTACAGAAGAACAAGATCCGAGGAAGGAACCGTTCCACCTTCCAATAAGGCATCCCGCAGAAGACTCCCCCCCGTCTCTCCACTCTTCATTCGCAAAACGCGGAGAGTCATCGAAACGTTCAGAAGATCGATCTTCATACGCACAAGATCAAGAACGAAATCGTTTCCGCTCATTCTTGCCGCACACAACATATCCTCATAACAAGCGCGGTCAAGAAGCAGATCGATTTTTTGCGGATTCTTTGTTTTGGAGTATGCCGCAAGCGCCTCGTTTGCCGCCCGTGTCATTGCCGCCGGGAGATCTTCGAAATGACCGCCGGCAACCATTCCTACAATTCTGTCAGTAGATACCGTACCAAAATCAAACATCATAGACTTCGCATCGATTCCGCGAACGAAGCCCTTGATTGCAGCCTTGACATTATTGCAATCATAGGGATAAAGCCAAAGGCGAAGTGCTGCACTGTCGGGAGCCAACGCCATTACAGTTGTGTAAGCTTTTTTCAAAATTTCAAGCAAGGTTTCTTCACGAAGCACAGTTCCGTTTTCATCATGCAAGAGCTCCACGCCCGCTTCTTCCAGAACGGAATATGCCTCGGAAGCATTTTTACTTTGTGCCATGCGAAGAATACGGTCACGCCCGACGATTGCATTTTCAAGGCTTCGCACACGTGCACTGCCGTATAAATAATCAGCCATCAGCCACACCGCCCATGATCAATTTTGTTTTTTGGCGTCGAACAAAGCGTGTCCGACCTCTGCCTCCAGCTTCTCACGAAGCTGTGCGATGAGAAGAGAGAGCGTACAGTTTGCCTCAACGTCACCGCAACGAAGGATCAAGCCACCTTCGATCGCAACCGTTTTATCGGATATTTTCAGCATTTCCAGCTTTTCCGAGGCGACCTTGTTTCCAAGTCTGCGCTTCACACCGTCAAGCAGCGTCCCCGCGCAACGCTCCTTATCGCGTTGATTGAGCAGCACCTCATAGACGTCGGGCTCTGACCATTCCTCGTCGGATGCAAGTGTACGCGCACTGCGCTCTGCCTCCATCTGTTCCAAAAATGCCGCGGAAAGCAATCCCGCAAGAAACTCGGAATACTGTCCAGCCTCCATGGCAAGCATCTGCTCCAACGTTCCGTCAAACACCTCGTCTATCAACTCACTCTGCACCTTCAAAAGAAGGTTGCGCTTGTTTGTTGCCGCGGTGGATTTCGCGCGGGCGATGAAATTCTTACCGTTCTGCTCCGCTTCACTGTTCAATGTATCACGAATACGATCTGCCCGAGCGGCATAGTCCGCAGAGATTCTGTCACATTCCGCCTGCGCGTCAGCAAGAATCTTGTCTGCCTGCGCCTGTGCATCAGAAAGGATCTTGTCCGTGATCCTTTCAAGTCCGTTCAAAGACATTTACAAGGTTCTCCTTTCCGTGTATTTACCCTGGATTCGGGAATTACATAAGGATCAGGAGAAGCGAGATCAGCAATCCGAGAATTGCGTAAAGCTCAACAAAGGATGCGGAAATAACAGCCTTACCTACAGCATCGGGACGCTTTGCAAGCACGGAAATTCCGGCTGCTGCGACTTCACCCTGCTTGATTGCGGAGTAAAGGCCTCCAAAAGCAATCGGCATTGCCGCAAAGAGATAGTATGCGCCTTCGGCAACGGAAAGATCCGTTCCCATGACGTTACCGATGATCATGATCAGAAACGCTGCGACCATTCCGTAAATACCCTGTGTCATGGGGAGCGCCTGGAGAAGCATGGATTTACCGTACTTGTTGGGATCCTCACTGATCAGCCCCGCAGTTGCACGTGCCACCATGTTGACTCCCTTTGCGGAACCGATACCCGGAAGAACAACGGCAAGAGCCGCGCCAAGAACTGCCAATGTGTTACCGTTAAAAAGCTGTGAAAAATACTCGATGAAGGTTGTCATATTTTTAATCTCCTTTAGATTTATTTATTGATACAAAAAATTCAATTCGATACTTCCTTGCAATCCTCGGAATAGTTTTCGGAGGGCATTTCGGGAGTAAAGATTTCTCCACCGTCCTCGTAGAATTTCCCGAAAAATTCAATATACTGCAGCCGTGCGGCATGAACAAACGTTCCCAGCAGATTGATCGCAATATTGAGCAAGTGTCCCGCAACCATGACAATGACCATGAAGACAATTCCGACAGGTCCCGCGGCACTCAAATTCGTCAGCATATTGATAACCGATGCGATGACGTTGGCAACCAATCCCAATGCAAGAATTCTTGAATAGGACAAAAGATCCGATGCAAAGCTGATGAGTGCGTAAAGGCCGCCAAGTCCCTTGACCAGCCATCCGCCAAAGCTCTTTTCACCGATGCCCTTGAGAAGAAGGATCATCGCAAACCCGGCGATTGTAACGTAAATACCGACGGAAGAAAGCTGCGAAAAGACTGCAGCAAGCTCCACAGAAACACCGTCAGGCATCAGGATTCCCGAAATTGCCGAAGGAACCAACATATCCAGACCCGCAAACAGCACCCAATAAGGAACATTCGAACAGATAGCTTCAATGTGCCTTCCGCGCTTCCATGTTTGGATCATGTTGATCACCATTCCCGCGATCAGATGAATCTCTCCCACCGCAAGCGCAATAATCAAAAATCCGGTCGATGACTCCACGGGATTGAGAATCAGTCCGTAATAGAAGAAGTGACCGAGCGCGGTATCCTTCGCATCTCCCGTAAACTGACCGGAGCTGTTCATAATCGCCGTCGGAAGGTCTCCGAACCAGCCGCCAAACAACACACCCATGATCATACACGAGATGCCGCAATAGCCGAACATCAGAAGCATTCTTTTCATCGCGGGACGGGGATTGAGCAGCTTGACACCGCCAAAGCAAGCGATCACCATCAAAAGACCGTATCCGACGTCAGCAAACATCATACCGAAGATGATGAAATAGAAAATACTCATGACGAGGGTGGGATCAAACGTACCGTATTTCGGATAAGAATACATTCCGATCACCCACTCAAAGGTAGATGAGAAAAATCCGTTCCGAAGCAGAACGGGCGGCTCTTCTCCCTCGTCGGGGTCTGACAGCTCACATGCGCATTCGAATGAGGAAAGCGTTGCAAGAACGTCTTCACTCCTGACTTCGGGAATCCACCCCGAAAGCACGATACAGCGTCTGGTACGGAGAAGCTTTTGCTTCTGTACTGCCACGTTCAGCGTCGTTTCTTCAACGTCGTAAAGAATCTCGATATCATCCAGAAGATCCGCAAGCCCTACCAATCTGTCACAAACGTTGAGATATTGCTCGTTCAATTCCGTAACGCGGCGCTCGGCTCTGTTATAAGCAGGCTGCGCGGCAAGCTCCACCTCCGAAAAATCGGCATTCACAACACCGTATTCGGAAAGAACCTTTAAAACGGCATCCTCGTCTTGAAGGTGATAGGTGACGGCAAAGTAGCGCTCACTTTCATCCTCAAAAACGGGTTCAAAGTATGCCCCCGCATCCTCAAAGGCTTTTTTCGGAAAGACTCTGGAGGAGCAGCTTCCAAGCAGGATTGCGGTTTTTTCGGTTCGCCGCTCAGAAAGCGGCGCATCGTATTCAAGCCACGGAGTAAGTGAGTTTAGGAGTGCCTCATTGCGAGTTTGCGCTTCCTTGATCCGTTCCAGCTCCGCAAGAACCCCTTCCGTATGCTCAACCGCCTCCCATGCACGTTGTGCACGTCCGTCGCTTACGAATTTTTCGCGATCTACGCGATGCACACGTCTTCCGATTTTACTCTTCCGTCTTGAATACGGAGCGAGCGCGGGGATCACCGTGCGGATTCTTGCCAGTTTTCCTTCGGAAATTCCTTTTTGACCGTCGTTTTCGGGACGTTCAAGGGCAAGCAGCTCGGCGTCGGGAGAGCCTCTTTGGATCTGCACACATTTGAGATCCATCAGCTTGCGTACAATGGCATCCGCGTCACTGCTGTAGGCGAGGACCGTCAGCTTTTTCATTGTACTTATCGACACTTGGACATCAACCCCCTGATTACAATTTTTTCCGCGCTGCGTTTACGGAGAAATGCCTCCTTCCGCATAGCTTCCACCTCTTGCTCTGCATCGGCATTGACACGTTCCAGTGTTTCTGCCGTTTTTTCGCGAAGCAATTGCATGGATGCTTTGGATTCACGCACGGCATTTTCTTCGGTTCTTGCGCAAAGGGCAATTCCCTCCTTTTGCGCTGACTCGATCATGGCGTGCGCACGCTCCTTGGCTTCCTCAACGATGCGTTCCGCTCGCACTTCCGCTTCCTTTACTTTCAAAATAGATTCTCTTGACATAAAACCTCCGTTGGTTTACCGTCGTTGATTTTGCGTTTTTTCGTAAAAGCAGTCAATTTATAAAGCAAATTACCAGAAAATTCCGCAATACATGCTTATTATATCATATAGTCTTTACAAATGCAAGTTGTTTTTCTCTCTTTCAAAAATAAATGTCATATTTTATATCTTTCCGTTTCTTCCGAAATTCCACCTTTTTTCCATAAAATCGTTCTTTTGAGAAGCATTTTTATAAAATACAAGCTCTTCGTTTTCGGGATACACACCGTCCGCCTTAAAACCGATTCGACGGGAATCCATCCTGCAAGAAAAAAGCTCTTTAATCAGAGAAATCGGGAGAATCGTTTCTTCAGCTACGTTCCAAACGTGTGAAATACGCCGATAAGAGCTCTCTCCCTCGGAAGTGTCTCCCTTGAGAAAGGATTCACAAACGATTGCCATGTGTTCATCCTTGTACCACGGTTCGCGCATCCGAAAGCGGTAATGGGCTGTTTTGAACCTCGTGCGCTCTGAAAGGTCCTGCAAATCCAGGAAAAGTGCTCTCCTTTTTTCGCCGTACACTTCAATTGCCCAAGTCATGCACTTTTCGGCAAGCAAAGAGTAGAAATTACAAATTTCGATATGCCCGCAGGGTAGCAAGAGCTCCGCCTCTGCGCGCATCAAAACCGTGTATCCCTCGATCACAGCTCCGCGAAGGATCTTTTTTTCAAGCTCCATCTCATCAACTCCTTTTTAACTTCTTATTCCAAAAAAGAGCGATATATGCTTGCAAAAACTTGTACAAAGAAAAAAAGAAGAAACGCTTCCGCAGCAAACGCATATAATGCTACAGAAACGTCTTCAAAAGGAGGAATCATTCATGAATCCGCAATCATCGGAGTTGCCAATCCAAACCGTTCCGAATAGTTCCGTATCAGAGCCACGCGAGGAAGGATATCTCATCGTTCACGTAACAACGGCGCGCGGCGCAATTCCCTTGGAGGGAGCGCTCGTAACGCTCAGGGATTATTCGTCCGAATTTTCCGATCGACGTGGGGATACTCTCTTTACAACGGTATCTGGCAGGGACGGAAATACGGTGCGTCTGACGCTTCCGGCTCCTACTCAAAGCACCTCTCTTACTCCCGGAAACAAACAACCGTTTTCCGTATACAACCTTGAGGTCGCGCTTGACGGCTACCGAGGTCAAACCTATATAGCGTTGCCGATTTTTTCAGGCATTACGGCAATTCAGCCCGTCGATTTGATTCCGCTTTCGGAAAACGGACGTGATGAAATTCAGCGACCGGAAGATGATCGATTCTACGAAACTGAACCCGTGGATCTTTGATCAGAAAAGGAGAATGCACTATGCCCGAGCTTCCCTTCATCCCCGAAACCGTGACCGTGCATCTGGGTGCTCCCGACGCTCCCGCTGCCAACGTAACCCTTCCCTTTCCCGATTACATTGCAAACGTTGCCTCCAGTGAAATTTACCCAACTTGGCCAGAAAGTGCCATCCGAGCCAACGTGTACGCGCAAATCTCTTTTGCGCTCAACCGCATTTACACAGAGTATTACCGCACACGCGGATATGATTTTGACATCACGAATTCCACAGGAAACGACCAGTCCTTTGTTAACGGGCGCGTTATTTTTGAAAATGTGGAGAGAATTGTCGGAGAGATTTTCAACAATTATCTCCGACGTCAAGGAAGCGTAGAGCCCCTGTTTGCTCAGTATTGCAACGGAACAACCGTCACGTGTCCGGGGCTTTCACAGTGGGGATCGGTTTCTCTTGCCGAGGAAGGATATACCCCTTTTGAAATTCTTACCTATTATTACGGAGACGACATTGAGATCGTAAGTAACGTCCCTGTTTCGGGCGATACCGTCAGCGCCCCTACCTTACCTTTGCGTCTCGGCTCTACGGGAGACCAGGTACGTACAGCACAAATCCGTCTTAACAGAATCTCGTCAAACTTTCCGTCGATTCCGAAAATTCTGACCGCCGACGGCATTTTTGCGGAGGACACCGAAGCGGCAGTACGCCGTTTTCAAGAGGTCTTCAATCTCACACCGGACGGAATCATCGGAAACGGAACATGGTATAAAATACAGAACGTTTACATCGGGGTCAAACGCCTTAACGATCTCAACTCCGAAGGAATCCGTCTTGAAGAGGTAACCCGACAATATCCGGGCAGCTTGCAAGAGGGAAACAGCGGTGCAGGTGTTGAAAATCTTCAATATTATCTCTCCTACCTTTCGCAATTTTACGATACCATACCTCCGACACCGATCGACGGAAGCTTCGGACCTTCCACCAAAGCCTCCGTCGAAGCCGCGCAACGCACCTTCGGGCTTCCCGTGGACGGAATCGTAGGAGAAGCCACGTGGTACGCTCTGAGCAACGCTTACATTGGAATTGTCGCTACAATCCCCCAGACCTATACTGAGGGTGTTACCGTTCCTTACCGCGGAATTCCGCTTCGCCAAGGCTCGGATTCTGAAACGGTGCAGCTGCTTCAGGAATACTTGAATTTTATTGCTCAAACCTTTCAGGAAATTCCAAGTGTCGATCCCACCGGCTATTTCGGTCCTCGTACGGAAGAAGCGGTGATCGCCTTTCAGAATCTTTCGGGAATCCGTCCGACAGGAGTGGTTGCTGCTTCCACGTGGAATGCGATCATTGAGCAATATGAAGCCATTTATCAAGGCGAACGCTTGAGTGACGGACAGTATCCGGGGTTCGATCTTGGCACGTTATGATGAAAAGGAGCTTCTATGTCACAATATCAAAACCGATCCGAAGCAACCAAAAACCTTCAACGTTATCTTCGTCAGCTTTCCTATCACGATCCCACTATCCCATCTCCCCCGATTGACGGCATTTTCACTTCAGATACAGAGCGCTCCTTACGCAGCTTTCAAAGAGCGTATGGACTCCCCGTAACGGGAGTCGCCGACAGGGACACCTGGGACGTTCTTTACGGTGCGTACAGAGCCTCTGTCAACGCGCATTCGCAACCAAGATCCGTAGCCATTCTTCCGTTTTTAAGCGTTCCCGTTTTGCTCTCTCAAGGAAGCAATGCTTTTTCAGTCACGGTGCTTCAGCACATGCTGCGCGAGCTCAGCGCTCTTTCTACGGATTTTGACGAGGTGGAGGTCACGGGAGTTTATGACAGTGCCACAGAAAATGCCGTACGGAGCTTTCAAAAAAAGAACCGTCTTCCCGAAAGTGGAATCACAGACATTCCCACGTGGAATGCCGTTACAGATCAATATAATATGCTGTTTGCCAAAGAACCGTTTCTGTAAATAGAATCGGCACTGTCCGCAATTTTCCACACAAAAAAAGGGGCTGCCCGACAGTCCCTTTTTTTGTGTATAATACAGATCCGATCACGGAAAAAGTCAATTCAGAAGCATCTCCTTTTGATCAGATCAGCCCGACCAAAAAAGCAACGGCACAGGCAGCAAGGGAAACGATGATCAAGGAGCAATTGCAGAACGAAAGCACCACCGCAATGACAAGCCCTGCAAGCGCGGAATAAATCCCCTCGGTGGAATAAAGAATTGCAGGAAGTGTCATTGCCGCCAATACCGCATACGGTATGTAGTAGAAGAAGCTTTTGGCAAAGCGTGACTTGATCTTTTTGCGAAAAAGCGTCATAGGAAGCATGCGGACAAGGTAAGTCGTGACTGCCATGATCAGAACGTAAAACAAAACATCAATTCTCATGTTCTGTATCCTCCTCTTCGTCCCGATCCTTGACAGGACACAGAATTGCCATCAAAGCCGCGGCAAGGCAAGCGGAAATGATGATCGCAAAGCCGGAAGAAACGTCGCATAGAACGGGCAGATAATACATGCAACAGCTGAATACCGCAGAAAGAAGGACGACCAAAAGCACACCGCGATTCTTTTTCATCGGAGGAAGAATGATAGCAACAAACATCGCATAGATCATAATCCCCATTGCGCTTCGGATATCATCGGGAAGAATATTTCCCGCCCAAGCCCCCAAGAGTGTTCCCATCGTCCATCCGATATAGGGGGCAGTCATCAAGCCGTAAAAATAACGCGGTCCTACGGGATACGGCTTTGCTGAGGAAACAGCAAAAATCTCATCGGTTAATCCAAAGGACATCATAAGTCTTTGAAGAGGCGTGCACCGAGCGTCAAGTCTCTGTGTCAATGTAATTCCCATTAAAGAATAGCGCAGATTGATCACAAGCTGTGTCAAGATCATCTCGATCACTCCGCCCGCAGCAACGATCACACCGACACCTGCCACCTGTCCCGCGGAAGTCAGATTTGTCATGGAAATCAAAACGGCTTCCAAAAGAAGTAAGCCTTCATTGACAGCGGTGATTCCAAAGCCGAAGGAAACCGAAAAATATCCAAGTCCGATCGGAATTCCGTCGCAAAATCCGTTTTTGTAGCTATATGGAGAAATTTCGTTCTTCAAGCACTCGCCTCCCTTCGTTTCATCTTGCCAATTATAACACACACCGCTTTTTTTGTCAATAAAAGGAGCTGAATTATTCAAATACAGAAGCCGCG
>JAZSMX010000074.1:0-7541 GCA_045536125.1 Eubacteriales bacterium
GAGGATATGCCCTTCCTGCCCGACGGTACGCCTCTCGACATTGTGCTCAACCCCTTGGGCGTCCCTTCCCGTATGAACATCGGTCAGGTGCTTGAGGTTCACCTGGGTATCGCATCCAAGAAGCTCGGCTGGAAGATTATGACTCCCGTCTTTGGCGGCGCAAACGAAAAAGACATTCTTGCATGCCTTGAGGCTGCGGGAATGCAGAGAGATATGTTCCCCCTGGAGAATCCGGAGGGTAAGGCTCTGTATGAGGAGACCGTAGACGAGGAGAGCGGAAAGAAGACACTTCGTATTCTCTCCGACGAGGAGCGCGCGGACGATGCTCTGATGAAGAAGCTTCGCGATGAAAAGCGCTTGAAGATCCTTGACGGTAAGACCATTCTTTACGACGGACGCACGGGCGAGCCCTTCGACAACCCCGTTACCGTCGGTATCATGTACTATCTCAAGCTTCACCATCTTGTTGACGATAAGATCCACGCCCGTTGCAACGGTCCGTACTCTCTCGTTACCCAGCAGCCCTTGGGCGGTAAGGCTCAGTTCGGCGGTCAGCGTTTCGGAGAGATGGAGGTATGGGCACTGGAGGCTTACGGTGCGGCATACACTCTTCAGGAGATCCTCACGGTCAAGTCGGACGATATCAACGGACGTCGCCGTGCTTACGAGGCGATCATCAAGGGACAGAACATCCCGACACCGGGTGTTCCCGAATCCTTCAAGGTCATGGTCAAGGAGCTTCAGTCCCTGGCATTGGATATCCGCGTACAGGACAAGGACGGAAACGATATCGAGCTTTCCGAGCTTTGCAACGAGGAGGATACCGTGATGAGCCATGCGGACAAGAATGCGATCGATTCGATCCTCGGTCAGCATGAGATGGACGGTTCGCTCGAAGATTCCTTCATGTTTGAGGACGAGAACGGCAATCCCATCGCGGAAGAAGATTCGGAGGAGCTTTCCTACGAGGAAGAAGTCGCTTACGAAGACGGTGACTTCGACGAATAATTGAAGCAAGCAGACTTGCACACGCTGCAAGTCGCGGAGATCGGGAGGGGAAGTGCCTCCCGATGTCCACCGAAAGTATAGATAGAAAGGGTTCATGGTTATAACTGTGGAGCAGAAAGAATTTTATTCTATAAGAATTGGATTGGCATCTCCCGAAATGATCCGTAAGTGGTCCTACGGAGAGGTCAAAAAGCCCGAAACCATTAACTACAGAACGCTGAAAGCAGAAACCGACGGCTTGTTCTGCGAAGCTATTTTCGGTCCTACGAAGGATGGCGCCTGCATGTGCGGAAAGTATAAAAACTCTCACACAAAGGAAGTCATCAAGTGCGAAAAGTGCGGTGTTGACGTAACCACCAAGAAGGTACGCCGTGAAAGAATGGGACACGTTGAATTGGCATCTCCCGTCTCTCACATCTGGTACTTCAAGGCGGTTCCTTCCCGTATGGCACTCGTTTTGGATATGTCTCCCAAGGCATTGGAGCAGGTGCTCTACTTTGCGGAGAACGTGGTATTGGATCCCGGTCACACCCCCCTGGAAAAGGGAATGGTGCTTTCCGAGAAGCAGTACGTTGAGTACCGTGAAATGTACGGAAACGAATTCCGCGTCGGCATGGGTGCCGAGGCGATCAAGGAGCTGTTGCAGGGAATTGACGTGGAGGCACTTTCCGCCTCCCTCAAGGAGGAGCTTGCACATGCCTCCGGTCAGAAGAAGACGAGAATCATCAAGCGTCTTGAGGTCGTTGAGGCGTTCCGCAAGTCGGGCAACCGCCTTGAGTGGATGATCCTTGACGTGATCCCCGTTCTTCCTCCCGATATCCGTCCCATGGTACAGCTGGACGGTGGCCGTTTCGCAACCGCCGACGTCAACGAGCTTTACCGCCGTATTGTCAACCGCAACAACCGTTTGCGCAAGCTCCAGGAGCTCCGCACTCCCGAGATCATGATCCGCAACGAGAAGAGAATGCTTCAGGAGGCTGTGGATGCTCTGATCGATAACGGTAAGCACGGAAAGCCTGTGACGGGTGCTGCAAACCGTACGCTCAAGTCTCTCTCCGAGATGCTGCGCGGTAAGCAGGGACGCTTCCGTCAGAACCTTCTGGGTAAGCGTGTTGACTATTCCGGACGTTCGGTAATTGTCGTAGGTCCTAACCTTAAGATTTATCAGTGCGGTCTTCCCAAGGAGATGGCGATCGAGCTCTTCAAGCCCTTCGTAATCAAGAGACTTGTCGAAATGGGCAAGGCGACCAACGTCAAGGACGCACAGAAGAAGATCGAGCGCGCATACGATCCCGCAAACGCTTGCGTTTGGGACGCGCTGGAAAACGTCATTCAGGAGCATCCCGTGCTTCTCAACCGCGCACCGACCTTGCACCGTCTGTCCATTCAGGCATTCGAGCCCGTGCTGGTAGAGGGACGCGCGATTAAGCTCCATCCTCTGGTATGTCCCGCATTCAATGCGGACTTCGACGGCGACCAGATGCCTGTTCACGTTCCGCTTTCCGCGGAGGCTCAGGCGGAGGCTCGTTTCCTGATGCTCTCCGCAAACAACCTCCTCAAGCCCATGGACGGTAAGGCTGTTACCGTGCCTTCTCAGGATATGATCTTGGGTGCATACTACCTGACCATGGAAAAGGATGGCGAGCCCGGTGACCGCACGCCCGTGTTGGATGAAAATGGCGAGGTCATGCGTGATGCTTCGGGTGAGATCATTTACAATTATCACATGTACCGTAACATGGACGAGGCAATGATGGCTTACTCCAACGGTGTATTGGGACTTCATGCGAAGATCAAGATCCGCGTTTCCAAGGAGATCGACGGTGTCATGCGCTCCGATGTCATTGTGACGACGCTCGGACGTTTGATCTACAACAAGGTCATTCCTCAGAACCTCGGCTTTGTGGATCGCTCCAAGCCCGAAAACGCGCTCAAGCTTGAGGTCGAGTTTGTCATCAAGAAGAAGCAGCTCGGTCAGATTCTTGACCGTTGTATCCGTAACAACGGGCCTGACGTTTGTGCGACCATGCTTGACGATATCAAGGCATTGGGCTATCAGTATTCTACCCGTGCATCCTTCTCCATCTCGGTTTACGATATGACCATTCCGAAGGAGAAGTCCGATTTCATCGAGTCCGCACAGAAGCAGGTGGACGTTCTCAACGATTACTACCGCAAGGGTATGTATTCCAACGAGGAGCGCTACAATGCGGTGATCAAGCTGTGGGATAAGACCACGAACGACGTCACCAACGCGCTTCAGAACAGCTTCAGCCAGTTCAACCCGATCAAGATCATGTCCGATTCCGGAGCCCGTGGATCCATCGCTCAGATGCGTCAGCTTGCGGGTATGCGTGGATTGATGTTCGCAACCAACGGTCGTACCATTGAGGTGCCGATTAAGTCCAACTTCCGCGAAGGCTTGAACATTCTTGAGTATTTTATGGGTGCTAAGGGTTCCCGTAAGTCTTTGTCGGATACGGCTCTCCGTACCGCGGACTCCGGTTATCTGACCAGACGTCTTGTCGACGTATCCCAGGAGGTCATCGTCCGTGAGATCAAGTGTGATACTCAGAAGGGTGCATACGTTACCGATGTCATTGACGAGAAGGATAAGAACGTGCTTGAGCCCTTGGCAGACCGTATTCTCGGTCGCTTTACCATGGGACCTGTTGTCCATCCCGAAACGGGTGAGGTTCTGGTCGAGGACGATCAGATGATCACCGAGGAGGCTGTGGAGCAGATCACCAAGGCGGGCATCAAGGGTGTCAATATCCGTACGGTCATTCAGTGTCATGCAAAGCAGGGTATTTGCGCGCATTGCTACGGTGCAGACCTTGCCAACGGAAAGCTTGTCAACGTCGGTGAAGCAGTCGGTATCATCGCGGCACAGTCCATCGGTGAGCCGGGTACGCAGCTGACCATGAGAACCTTCCACTCCGGTGGTGTCGCAGGTTCGGATATTACCCAGGGTCTTCCCCGTGTCGAGGAGCTCTTCGAGGCGCGTCAGCCCAAGAAGCCTGCCGTCATGGCGGAGGTTCGCGGAAGCGCTCACATCAGCATGGCGGAGAACACCAACGTTCATACCGTTACCATTCATCCCGACCGCGAGCAGCCCGAGGGCGTAGCGGCTGAGGTCAAGGAGTACCAGATTCCTTACGGCACAAAGCTTGCTATCATCGAGGGACAGCATCTTGAGGTAGGTGAAGCGATGACCGAGGGTAACAAGGCTCCCGCCGATATCATGCGGATTCTCGGACTTGATGCGGTATATGAATACCTCATCAAGGAAATTCAGAAGGTTTACCGTTCTCAGTCCTGTAACGTCAACGACAAGCACGTCGAGATCATCGCACGTCAGATGACCAGAAAGATGCGCGTTGAGGATAGCGGAAGCACGGAGCTTCTTGTCGGTTCCAACATTGATATGATGGATCTTGAGAGAGCAAATAACGAGGTGGATGCACGCATTGCCGCGGGTGAGAGCGGTCTTACCCACGCTGTGGGAAGCACCATTCTTCTCGGTATCACCAAGGCATCCCTCCAGACCGAATCCTTTATGTCCGCAGCATCCTTCCAGGAGACCACCAAGGTTCTTACCGAGGCGGCAATCCACGGTAAGGTGGACTATCTGCGCGGCTTGAAGGAGAACGTCATCATCGGTAAGCTGATCCCTGCCGGAACAGGTATGGATTGCTACAAGGGTGTTGGCGTCCGCAAGGTAGAAGAGGCTTCGGAAGAAGCAGCTTGGTAACCTAAAATCAAAAAGTGGCTGTCTTACGCACATGTTTGTGCGTAGGTCAGCCGCTTTTTTTGCAATTGGTACTTGATGTGGAGGAACACTTTTTAGTGCATCAAACAATGATGGGCTTCCAGGAGGGATTTATTCCGCAAACAAGGCGTGAAGGCGTTTTGCACATTCCGCAGTAGGGGGAGCTAAGGGAAGACGGTATTCTGCGCGGCAGAGCCCCATCTCCGACGCGACGTATTTGACGGGAATGGGATTGACCTCATAAAAAAGAGCTTGCATGCGCGCAAGATGCTGTGCCCGTCGCTCGCTTGCTATGCGGTATTCCTTTTGTGAGCAATGCCGCCAGATCTCTACCATGGCGCGTGGGAACAGATTGGAATAGACCGAGATCACTCCCGCAGCACCAAGCTTTGCCGCGCTGACGATCTGATGATCGTTTCCGCTGTAGACGTCCATCCGATCGGAGCATTCCGCGCACGTTTCCTCAAAAAGTCCGAGATCGTTTGAGGCTTCCTTGAGGGCGATGACGTTGGGGTGCTCGGAAAGCTCCCGATAATGTCGCAAGGTCATTCCGAAGCCCGTGCGTGTGGGTACGTTATAAAGAATCAAGGGGCGAGGGGAGGCATCCGCCAACGCGCGGTAATGAAGCAGAATACCGCGGTCATTGGTTTTGTTGTAATATGGGGTGACCGCGAGGATCGCATCCGCCCCACCGTCCGTAACGGCTCGCGAAAGCTCCAGGGTGCGCGCGGTGGAATTGGCACCGCAGCCACCGATCAAGGGAATGCGCCCTCGGATCTGTTCCTTGGCAAAACGGAGAATCCTGTAATGCTCCTCCGCAGTCAGCGTCGAGGCTTCTCCCGTTGTGCCGCAAAGGAGCAGTGCACTGATGCCCGCATCGATTTGAAGCTCAATCATTTTTGCGAGAGCTTCATAGTCGATGCCACCGCCCAAAAAGGGGGTGATCAGCGCGGTTGCGATTCCTTTGAAAAGGGTTGGCTTGTGCAAACTCATAAAGGGCACTCCTTTCCGTAACAATTTTTCGCAGGTGACCTAAAAAAGGTTGCAAACGAAAAAAAAGTGATGTATAATATGTACGTACACAGTATATGAAACCGCCGTGCGGTTTGTGAATAAACAAAGGATTGAAAAGCACATGAACAAAATTGTCAACAAACTCCCGCCTACGAGCTTGAAGACCTCTGATTTTTATTATGACCTGCCCGCAGAGCGGATCGCCCAGCATCCCGTTGAGCCGAGAGACTCTTCCCGTATGATGGTGATCGACAGAGAGAGCGGAAAGATCGAGCATCGGCATTTTTTTGATATTCTTGATTATCTGCGTCCCGAGGATGTTTTGGTAATCAATGATTCCAAGGTCATTCCCGCACGTATCTACGGGCACGTTACGGGAAGAGAGGAAGCATTGATCGAGCTCCTTCTTCTGCGTCAGAGAGAGACCGACACGTGGGAGTGCCTGGTAAAGCCGGGAAAACGTGCGCGAATCGGTATGAAGCTGGAGTTCGGGGAAGGAAAGCTTCACGGAGAAGTGGTGGATATGGTGGAGGAAGGAAACCGCATCATCCGTTTTTCCTATGACCGTGAGTGCTATGCAAACGTTTATGAGATCCTGCACGAGATCGGATGCATGCCCCTGCCGCCGTATATTACGGAGCAACTGGAGGACAAGGACCGCTACCAAACGGTGTATGCAAGAGAGGAGGGCTCTGCCGCAGCTCCGACCGCGGGACTTCATTTTACCCCCGAGCTTCTTGAAAAAATCAAAGAAAAGGGAGTTGCCATAGCCCCTGTGATGCTTCACGTCGGGCTTGGTACGTTCCGCCCCGTCAAGGAAGAGGAAATTGCGGATCACGTGATGCACACCGAATTTTTCTCGGTCTCCGAGGAAAGTGCGCGCTTGATCAACGAACGCAAGCGTGCGGGGGGACGCCTGATCTGCGTGGGAACGACTTCCTGTCGCACGATTGAGAGTGTGGCAGAGGAGAACGGAACCGTTCCCGCCATGAGCGGTGACACCGGAATCTTCATCTATCCCGGCTACAAATTCAAAGCCGTAGACGCGCTCATCACCAACTTCCATCTCCCCGAAAGCACGCTTTTGATGCTCGTATCCGCCTTTTACGATCAAGAACACATTATGGAGGCATACCGAACGGCGGTGGTTGATGGGTATCGATTTTTTAGCTTCGGAGACGCCTGTTATATATTTTAACTAAATAAAATAGAATATATCAAATAAAATTTACGCAAAAACACCAATCAGTAAAACAGAATAGCCAATCGGTAATTCTTTCGACAACAATAGAAATAAGCCAAAAAATCTTTCCGAAATCTATTGACAAAATAGGATAAATCCTATATAATATAAGTGTAGGATAAAACATTCCATTTTTACGGAGAATAATCAATGAATGAGATCAAAATCAGGTATTCAAAGGATGCACTGAAATTTTTATCAAAATTGGATAAAAAATCGGTTGGCAGAATTCGTGATGCTATTGTGGGGCTGACCTATAATCCACCTGTCGGAGATATAAAAACAATGCAGGGATACAATGACGGACGTAAACGACTCCGTGTTGGCTCGTGGAGAATTATCTACCGACACGAAAACGAAGAAACGGTTGAGATCATCTTCGTGATTGATATTGGCAATCGCGGAGATATATACAAATAAGGAGGTATCTTTTATGTCAAGTATTGCAATTGAAGCTGCACGCTTAATGGATGCTCTGCCTGAAGCAGACAAGGCGTTTGCTTA
>JAZSMX010000028.1:0-9578 GCA_045536125.1 Eubacteriales bacterium
CCTCGTCAGCACCGATGGCGTAAGCGGCGATCGCCATAGCCTCGATCAGCGCGTGGGGGTCACCCTCAAGGATGGAACGGTCCATGAACGCACCGGGGTCACCCTCGTCTGCGTTACAGCAAACGTACTTCTGTACGTTTCCGCGATTACCGGAAGCGAACTTCCACTTCATACCCGTGGGGAAGCCTGCGCCTCCGCGTCCGCGCAATCCGGAATCAAGAATCGTCTGGATAACGTCATCGGGCGTCATTTCGGTCAAAACCTTACCGAGAGCCGTATAACCGTCCATAGCGATATACTCATCGATGCTTTCGGGGTTGATTACACCGCAGTTACGAAGAGCAAGACGGTACTGAGATTTGTAGAAAATGGTATCGTTCAAGGAAGAGTGAGCTGCCTCAACATTCTCCTCGGCAGCACCGGTATCATTGTAAACCAATCTCTCGACAACGCGTCCCTTGAGCAAATGCTCGCTTACAATTTCCGCAACGTCGCTTTCGGTTACGTTGCTGTAAAAGGTTCCGTCGGGGTAAATAATAACGACAGGACCGAGTGCGCAAAGACCGAAGCATCCGGTCTGAACGACCTTGATTTCATCGGCAAGTCCCTGCTTCTCGATTTCAGCATTGAAAGCTGCCTGAATTTTAGGGCTTCCGGAAGAAGTACATCCCGTACCGCCACAACATAATACGTGAGCGCGAATCATAAATTCAATACCTCCAAATTATGCATTCTTGGTGATCGTGTATTCCTGCACGATTTTGCCACCCTTGATGTGCTCTTTGAGTACCTTTTCAGCCTTTTCGGGAGTCATTTTCACGTAGGTAACCTTTTCCTTACCGGGCTCCATGACCTCCACAACGGGCTCATACTGACAAATACCGATGCATCCGGTCTGAGAAACAAGTGCCTTGCCACTCAGCCCCTCTTTTTCAACGCCCTCAACAAATGCATTGAGAACAGGACGTGCTCCTGCTGCGATACCGCAGGTTGCCATTCCGACAACGATGCGAATGGTTGCATCGCCGCCTTCACGAAGAACAATCTTGTCCTTCATTTTCTCTCTGATTGCCGCAAGCTCTGCCAAAGATTTCATAATACAGTTCCTTTCTTTTATTGATAATAATTTTAATACTGATCTTTCAGATACTGAGCGATCCAGGTAAGAATTTCGGGATCGTTCAGTGGAATTCCGTCACCGAGAATCTCACGCATCTGCCTTGTATCCAGCAGAACGTTGAAATCCTTTCCGTCATGACGAAATTCAAAATCAATTTCCGGATGTCCTTGAATCAAGGTTGTCACCGTGGAAATGATATCCCCCATAGGAGTAAAATCGATATGCTGCACATGAAAACGCGCAATGACCTCTGTTCCGTGATCTGTCGGAAACTCGGACTCGTGTCTGGAAGAAATAGAAATGCTTCCTCCCGTTTGTTCCGCCGCAAGCTTTAACAGCGGAATCCCAAGTCCCACACTTCGCGTCGTCCGCGTCGTGTAAAACGGATCGGTCACACCGCGCAAAATTTCTTCGCGCATTCCGCAACCGTCGTCCGCGATTCTGATCGTGAGAAGCTCCTCATCCTCCGAAATATGGATCAGAACGAGAGTGGCTTTTGCCTTGACTGAATTTTCCGCAATGTCAAGAACGTTCAAAGACAGCTCCTTCAAGTCAAATCTCCTTTCAGTTTGGAAAACAATTCGTGTCGGACGCGCTCCGAGGAATACGGTTCGTCATCCAATTCGAAATAATTTTCTTTGTCGCGAATGTCCCACAGATAGTGGGCGTCCGAGCTGACAACGATCCGCATCTCATCCAATTGAGGATGATGCGTTCGGTATTTTTCCACCTTTTCGACGTCGTGAAATTCCGCGATGGAAAAACGAGGGGTGATCGGAAACGTGCCGAGAATCGCAATGAGACCGTTCGCTTCCCTATCCACGTGTGCGGGATAACAAATACCGCCATACTTCTTCACAAGCGGGGGGACGTCATCAACGGTCAGCTCCGTCGCGTTCGGAAGAAGATCCGATTCGGAGAAAATAACGTTGTCATTTTCATCCGTCACCCATTGATCTCCGAAAATATCGGTTCTGTTCGGAATACGGATTCTTTTTTGATCCACTTCATCATTGAAAGCCAATGCCGCGGACAATTCCTCGAAAAGACAAACGACGTGAATATCCTCTGCGGTTGTCAGCTCCATCCCCGCGATGGGAATGATTCCCTGCTTCTTTGCCGCTGCAAAAAACGCAGGACAGTTTCTTGACGAGTTGTGATCGGTCAATGCTACGATGTTGAGTCCTGCCAGTGCCGCCATCCCAGCGATATTGTTCGGAGTCATATCGTTGTCGGCACAGGGGGATAGACAGGAATGAAGGTGCAGGTCGTAATAATAACGGTTCACAAACCTAAGCGGGCAAGCTCTGCCGCAACCTCATACGCGGTTTTCTCCGTGGAAAACACGTTGATTCCCTTTTGCTTTGCCGTTGTCAGTACGCTCTCTTCAAGCGTCACGCCTTCCGCAAGAACAATACAGGAAACGTCTGCCAAAGCGGCAACCGCGATGATATTGATATTGGACATGATCGTGATCCACACGTTATCGCAGGATGCACGTCCCATCACCCAGCTGAGCAAATCGTTGATGTAAACCCCTGAAAGCTCACGTTCTTCATTCGCCAAGGAAAGAGGATGCAAAGCAAGCTTTTCGGTTAAATCATGAACAGTCATTTGTTTCCCCCTGCATCTTTGTGCTGTTTTCATCTGATTTCCGTCCCTTTTCAACCACGCACTGATCCCTTGTTGCAATCCCCTTGATGATATCCTCAGCAAAAGCACGGCAGGTCGGTGCACCGCAAGCGCCGCAATCGATTCCCGGCAGCTCGGAACGGATTTTTTGAATATCTGACATCATACGTAACGATTCTGCGAAATTTTCACTCAATCGCTGAATGGGACGGTAGGTCGGCAATGTTTCGAAAAAGTAGCTTGCGGGAATGTATTCCCGTTCCTGGGTTGTCAAAAAGTTTTGAGACACGGGCAGGTATCTTCGCAAGGTCTGAAGTCTCGCCTTTGCCACAAACGGATTTTCAAGTGCCATCACGCCTCCCACGCATCCACCCGGACACGCGTTGAGCTCTATAAATTCGACGGATGAAATGTTGCCGTTTTCCAACTGATCCAAAACACGATTGACGTTTTCAATCCCGTCAGCAGCAAGATACTTATCGTTAAAGATCGCCGAGGATTCACCGCCCGAGGTTGCCCAACCTATTCCGACCATCCCCGATTTTGTCAGGGATTTCGGAGTCTGCTCCCGTCGCATGACATTCAAAAGATTAAAATAAATGTCACTGACCGAAAGAACCTCGTCAACCTCGCTTTTGTAATCTCCGAAACCGTTTCTTACGTAAGAAACCTTTGCAGGACACGGAGAAATAAAACATACGCAGATGTCGTCATCCTTCAATTCGGGATGCTCTTCCTTTGCTTTCTTGCGCGCCATTTTCGCCGCAATCTCCATAGGAGGCAACATCTGCATGATGTGCTCACGCAGCATCGGATAACGCAAAGAAATCAAACGAAGCACCACGGGACATGCCGAGCTGATGACAGGCTTCGAAATGCCCTCGTTCTTTAAATAAAGTCGCGTATAAGCGGAAACAAGCTCTGCCGCCTGAGCGACCTCCACCACGTCGTCAAAGCCAATATCTAAAAGCCCTTGAAGAACGTAGTCTACATCCTCAAGCTCTTCAAACTGCCCGTAAAGAGTCGGTGCGGGAAGCGCAATCTTCCACTTGTACTTCATCACGGAATCGAGCTTGCTGTAGGTTGCTTTTTTTGCATGGTTGGGACAATAGCGGATACAAACACCACAGTCGATGCATCTGTTTGGATCGATCTGTGCATGACCGTCATGAATCCGTATTGCCTCAGTCGGACAACGCTTCAGGCACATGGTACATCCCGTGCACCTTGAAACATCCAACGAAACCGAATGCTCATAGGTATTCATAATATGATCATGACTCCTTGCTGTTTTCTTACTTTAGCAGAAAATCACAAATTGACTGTCATCAATATCGTGGTTCCCCTGCCAACCTCGGAATCAATATGAATGGAATCCGAGTAACGCTTCATGTTCGGCAGTCCCATGCCGGCACCGAAGCCGAGAGAACGAATGTTATCGGGTGCTGTGGAAAAGCCTTCTTGCATAGCAAGATCAATGTTGGCAATCCCGGGACCGTGGTCTGCAAGAATGATTTCAATCCGATCCTCGTATATCAACACATCCGCGTCACCGCCTCCTGCGTGAATCACCATATTGATCTCACCTTCGTACATGGCGATGGAAACCTTGCGAATGATCTCGGGAGAAATACCAAGCTGGCGCAAGCTCTTCTTTACTTGCACCGATGCTTGCCCGGCAGATGTAAAATCTTCACCGTCTACGCAAAAATGGAACTTTACAGCTTCATTCATTTGCCAGCTCCGTTTCTGCCGAGTCCCTCGGCATAAAGCCTTCCGCAAGCCTCATACATTCTCTTTCTGGTTTTCAGCAGTACCATACCGCTCTCACGCGCAAGAGAAATCATTTCCTCTGTGGGAGATTTTGAACGAACAAATACGATACATACCATATCCATCATCTCGGCGGTACGAACGACCTGGGTATTGACAAGACCTGTCAACAACACCGCCTGATCCTTTACGTAAGCCAAAACGTCGCTCATCATGTCGCTTCCGCAAGCGGCATAAACTTCTCTGTCAAGCATTTCCTCTCCGCAAACGACCTCTGCTTCGAGCAATGTCTGAATCTCCGAAATTTTCATACGAACGGCACCAGCCCTTTCAGATATAAGGTGTATTATTTATATTTTGCGAGGATAGAATCAACGTCATCTACGGTCAGCTTTCCGTAAACCTCGCCGTTTACGGTCAAAACGGGGGCAAGTCCGCAAGCACCGATGCAGCGGGTAGCCTCAATGGAGTACTTGCCGTCGGGAGACGTGCTTCCGATGGCAACACCGAGCTTTTCGGAAATTGCGTTGATGATATCACCGGAGCCCTTTACGTAGCAAGCAGTACCGAGACAAACAGCGATTGCATACTGACCGTCGGGATTGAGCTTGAACTGTGCATAGAAAGAAACGATACCGAAGATCTCCTCAAGAGAAACACCGGTCTTAGCCGCGATGATCTCCTGCACCTCGATCGGGAGGTAACCGTAGATTTCCTGTGCGCCCTGAAGAATAGGCATCATAGCGCCCTTCTCACCGGCATGCTTCTCGATGACGGCAATGAGCTTTTCTTCTTGCTCTTTTGTCCCGTGAAAATCGACCGTAGTCAATTTCTTTTTCATAATTCCAAAACCTCCTGAAAAATTTGTTATAGTGGGAACAGCAGCTTGGGTTGCCCAAAACAGCTCCTGCAAATCACCGTTTTGGGCAAAAAGATGCCGTTCACACAATTGGACATCTTATTATACTATATATTTTTCAAAAAATCTATAGTTTTTCGAAAAAAAGTTATTTTTTTGTCAATATTTTTGAAATTTATTTTTCGCAATCCGTTTGATAGATCAAAGAAGCAGAAAACGCGGTGTTCAAATGCAAAAAATGCACAGAACACCGCGGTTTTGTTTACAGACAGATCAAAGCATGCGGCATCTCACTTTGGAAAGAGCGATCAATGCCTTAAAAGGAATTTCACGGATTCCCCTATCCAACCGCAGCAATCCAAGGGAGACTCGATTGCGTGATGGCTTTTTGTGACGTAATTGCCAAGGCACACCCCGTGTCCGCCGTTTTCCCAAACACGCATTTCAAACGGGATTTTGTTTTGGGAGAGCGAAATTCCAAACATCAAGGACCCTTCCACGGGAACACCGTCATCGTCCGAATTGTGCCAGATGAACGTGGGGGGCGTGTCGGAGGAAACCTGTTTTTCAAGAGAGAGTAAATTGATCACGTCCTCGGTCAGCTCCTCCTCGTTTTTGCCGAAAAGGTTGAGAAAAGATCCCTTATGCAAAAGGTTGATCACGGGATAGGACAAGACCATACCGTTCGGACGGTAAAGGGTGCGGTCTTTTTCAAGATATTCATCAAGACACGCATGATTCCAAAGTGTTCCCGTGCATGCGGCAAGATGACCGCCTGCGGAAAAACCGCATACGTAGATTCTGTCGGGATTGATCCCATAGCTCTCACTGTGTTCTCTGACATAGCGAATTGCCGTCAGCGCTTCAAGGAGCGCTTGCGGAAAACGTGCGGGATAAACGCTGTAATCTAATACAAAAGCACAAAATCCGGCACTGAGATATTCCAATGCGATCGGCTCTGCTTCGCCCCCGTAAGTGATCGAATAACCGCCGCCCGGTAAGACGATCATTGCGGGACGGTTAGTTTGAAAAAGAGCGTGCGGAGCCGCATCCGGAATATAGACACGGAGCGGAGCCACGGTTCCGTTTACTTTGATATCGACCTTTTCGAATTTCATGTTCCATTCCTCACTTTGTTTCTCTATTTCAGTTTTTCTTCAAGAACGTCTGCAATTTTGCAAGAGGCTGTTCCGTCCCCAAAAGCACAAGAAGGCATCCGCATGCGCCTGTATTCTTCGGAGGCATCTTCAAGCAATTGATCCGCCACAGCTACAATACGTTCTTCATCCGTTCCCACCATCCTTAAAACACCCGCAAGAACCCCCTCGAACCGCTCTGTTGTTTCCCTTGTCACAAGAGTGGGAATTCCCAACGCGGATGCTTCTTCCTGGATGCCTCCGCTATCGGTGATGACAAGATAAGCGCGAGAGAGCAAATGATGAAAGGTAACGGTTTCCGGAGGATCAATCAAATGAACTCTCGAAATCCCACTCAACATTTCCCGTGCGAGACTCCGAACGGATGGATTGGGATGCAGAGGACAGACCGCAACAACATCCTCGTGATGCTCCACAATTCTTCGCAACGCCCGAAACGTTTCCATGATCGGTTCTCCGAAATTTTCTCGCCTGTGCTGTGTAAAAATCAAGATTCTTTTTTGGGAAAAGGAAGGTAAGCTTAACCGCTGCGGAGTTTTTTGAAGCGTATATCCGAGCGCGTCGATCACCGTATTCCCGCTTAAGAAGACGGTGGACGGATCGATGCCTTCCTTCAACAGACAACTCCTCGCCTCCTCGGTCGGAGCGAAATGATAGGTTGCAAGGAGAGAAATTGCCCGCCTGTGAAGCTCTTCCGGGAACGGAGAATCCATTCGGTAGGTTCTCAAGCCGGCTTCTACGTGACCTACGGGAATCCTGTACTGAAATGCCGCGGGCGCTCCGAAAAAGGCGCTCGTGGTATCCCCTTGCACCAATACTGCCGAGGGCGTCTCCTCCGACAAAAGAGAATCCAATCCCGAAAGCAGCTTTGCCCCCATAGCGGTAAGACTTTGTCCCTGCATCATGACGTCAAGCTCTCTGTCCGATGAAATATCAAAGGCGTTCATTGCGTCGTGCAAGAGCTTTTGATGCTGTCCCGTCGTACAAACGCGAACGTGAAAGCGCTTTCTTTTTGAAAGCTCCTTGATAAGAGGCGCCAGCTTGACGGCTTCGGGGCGTGTTCCAAAAACGATCAAAACGGTTTTCATTCCATTGCCTCCGACACACCCGCATTTTGCGGTGAATTCGGTAACAATGTACGAAAGGTCAAGAGGTTTTAGAACGGATTCAATTGAACAAAATCAATCGAAGATCAAGTGCTTCGGCAAGCCGTTTTCGTAATATCCAATCGCTTCTCCGCGAATGAGCGGAAGCAAATAACGGCAGCATTCATCGGTGACGTGGTTTCCTTTTTCGTTGATGTATTGGTCATCCACGTATTTAATTTTGTTTGCAATTTCAGAGACATCCTTGGGAACGTACTCAAGTCTGTATTCGCCTTCGCTTGCGCGCTGTGCTGTGATCATGCACCGTGTCACACCCTCGCTTGCGGCTTTGATCGCTGCGCGTCCCGTAGCAACGGATTCGGAAAGATCGGTTGCGGAGGCAAGATGTGCGGCGCAACGCTGCGGAAGATTCAACTCGATGGAACGAACCTTGCATCCGATCTCTGCCTTGACGGCAAGCTCAAGCGCTTTTCCCGTACCCGCAAGATAGGCATGTCCGAACGCATCGGTTGCCCCCGTTTGTGTTCCCTCTCCAACGTAATGTCCGTCCGCAAAGCGAATTCCCTCGGAAACCGCAACAACGACATTGGGGTGCTTCAGAAGAGCTTCACGAACGTCCGCAAAAAAGCTTTGCAGATCGAAGGTTCGCTCGGGAAGATAAACCAGATCCGGCTCAATGCCGTTGACAACACGTCCGATGGCGGACGCTGCCGTCAGCCATCCCGCATCACGTCCCATAATCTCAATAATGGTCACGGCAGGAATTTGATATACGGCACAGTCACGGATGATCTCCTGCGTGGTGACCGCGATATATTTGGCGGCAGAACCGAATCCGGGAGTGTGATCCGTTCCCACAAGATCGTTGTCAATGGTCTTCGGAACACCGATGATCACCATTTCATAGCTGTGTGTTTTGGTATATGCGGAAAGCTTTGCAACGGTATCCATCGAATCGTTACCGCCGATATAGAAGAAATATCTGATATTGTATTTCTTGAATATCTCAATCATGTTTTCGTAAAACGCATCGTTTTCGCCGAGCTTCGGCAGCTTTTTGCGGCAAGAGCCGAGAGCTGCGGCGGGAGTATGCTCCAGCAAAGCCAGCTTTTCTTCACAATCAAAATATTCGCTAAGATTGATCAGACGCTCCTGCATCAGACCCTCTACACCGTTTCGCATGCCGTAAAGCGTTTCGATGCATCCGTTTCCGAGTCCCTCCTTGACACCTCTGATCACACCCGCGAGAGTGGCATTGATGGCAGCGGTGGGACCACCGCTCTGACCTACGACCGCGTTACCGATTAATTGTCTCATTGTTGTACGTCTCCGTTTCTTAAAATCTGCATTTTAAGTATATCATAAGCCATCTGTAATGTCAATGAAAAAACGAAAAAATCAAGGTACAAGCAAAAAAAATTCGTCCGCTCCATATATTGTATGACCACTTGAAAACAAGGAGGCGTTTTTATGTTGATCACACTTTTTGCTTTTTTAACGAAAATCTTCCACATGATTCTGGGTGTCGGAATGCCACAGAATTTTCCTCCTCCGCTGGAAGAAGCGGAGGAAGAAAAATGCTTTTCGGAAGCTGCCAAGGGGGACGAGGACGCACGGCAAAAGTTGATCCTGCACAACCTTCGCCTGGTGTCCCACATTGTCAGAAAGTATTATTCCACAGCAAAAAACGCAGAGGATCTGATCTCCATCGGTACCATTGGGCTGATCAAGGCAGTGGACACCTTCAACCACAAAAACGGGGTTAAATTCGCCACGTACGCTTCCAAATGCATTCAAAACGAAATTCTGATGCATTTCAGAGCTCAGAAAAAGCTTTCCTCCGAGGTTTCCATCAATGACACGATCGACGTTGACCGCGACGGAAATCCCCTGACCTATATCGACGTGGTTTGCTCCGACGAGGACATCCC
>JAZSMX010000159.1:0-41516 GCA_045536125.1 Eubacteriales bacterium
CTCTCCGCTTTCATGCGCACACAGGTTCCGCGAATCCAGCCGATATCTTTTGCCGCAATCCCCGCGTCCAGCGCCTCTGCGATCTCCACCACGGCTCGCTCTCCCATGCCATAAATCAGGATATCCGCTTTGGCATCCAGAAGGATGGAACGGCGCACCTTATCTTCCCAGTAATCATAGTGGGCGAAGCGCCGCAGAGACGCCTCCAATCCGCCAATGATGATCGGAATATCCCCAAAGGCCTCCCGTGCCTTGTTGGAATAAACGATGGTTGCGCGATCGGGACGCAATCCGGTCTGATTGGCCGGAGAATAGGCGTCGGTCTGACGGCGGCGTTTCGCAACGGTATAATGCGCCACCATGGAGTCAATATTTCCGCCGGAAATCATTACGCCAAACCGTGGTTTTCCAATAGCTGTAAAGGAAGAAAGGTTACGCCACTCCGGCTGGGCAAGAACGGCCACACGGTACCCTTCCGCCTCAAGGAGGCGGCTGATAATCGCCGTGCCAAAGGAGGGATGATCCACGTAAGCATCTCCCGTTACGTATACGAAGTCGGGGCGATCCCATCCTCGCGCTTCCATGTCGGCGCGACAAAGCGGTAAAAACTCCATAGCTCCTCCTTAATCTTCTTCGGGATTTTCGTAAGACTCGTCCTCGGTGTCGCGATATGCTTTGATCCCTTGCATGCCGCCCACTGTTTTAAATCCGTCGATTTCTCCGCGCTGCATTGCGCCGAAGATGCGATAACGGAGACCGTTGTGCTCGCGGTCAAGACGGGAGAGAAGCTGCTTCATCTCTTCCCGTTGCGTATTTCCGTCTGCGGGACAGGGGGATTTGATCACGGGAAGTGAGATGCGGGATGAAAAATAACGTACGTCCTTTTCCGGTAGATAAATCATCGGACGGATCATGCGCAGATCCATACGGGAAAGATACGTGACGGGCGAAAAGCAACCCAGCCTTCCCTCAAAGAACAGGTTGAGCATAAAGGTTTCGACCGCATCGTCGAAGTGGTGACCGAGTGCCACGGTGTTGCAGCCCAATTCCTTTGCGGCACGGTGCAACGCTCCGCGCCTCATTTTTGCACAGAGAGAGCAGGGGGATTTTTCTTTTCTGACGTCGAAAATGATTTTCGCGATCTCTGTGTGGGTGATATGGTAAGGGACGTTGAGCTCATCACAAAGCTTTTGAATCGGTGAAAAATCCATCGGCTCCGAAAAACCCATGTCCACTGTGACGGCACAAAGCTCAAACGGGACGGGATAAAAACGGCGCAGCTCTGCCATCGCGCAAAGCAGCGTAAGAGAATCCTTACCTGCCGAAACGCCGACTGCGATCCGATCCCCCGGACGAATCATTTCGTAATCGTCAATGGCACGTCGTGTATAGCTTAAAATTCTTTTGATATGCTCCATAAATGTATCAAAGGACCGACTTCTTTTGTTTGGAAGTCGGTCCCTGTTCCTTTTTTATTTTATGCCTCTGCCGATTCCTCTTTGGCTGCGTCTTCCTCGGCGACTTCTGCTTCCTCGGTGACTTCTTCGTTTTCGGTTGCTTCCGGTTCTTCGGCTGCGGGAGTGACGGGCTCTTCGTCTTCGTCAATATCAACGGTCAGCTTCTTAATTGCATGAAGCTCATACGCAACGCCAGCGGCAAATGCGGCAACGGCGGTTACTGCGGTGGAAAGAATGATCCATTTTGCTGCGGAATTTTTTTTCATAATAGTTTTCTCCTTTGTATCGTTTATATAAGCACCGAGGTGCTGTAGTGGACGTTGTGGTCACGGAAAAATGCATTCGTCGTAAATCTTTTGTGCCGTAGGCGTCAACTTACGAAGAGCTGCATCGTTGCTTTTCGGAACGTAGAGGAAGAGAGGGGGAGAAACACGGAGAGAGGGGGAAGCCCCCTTGACCGCTTCGATCAGAACCGAGGACGGTTCACTTTCTTCATCTGCGTGTACGAAGGTCATTCGCTTGGGTTCAAGACCGGAGTCCCTCATTGCCGCAAAGAGCTCTGAGAGACGGTCGGGACGGAAGACACAAACAAATTTTCCACCGTGCTTGAGAATTCTTCCCGCGGCGGCGCAAAAGTCGAAAATACCGCCCATGACCTCATGTCTTGCTATATATTTTTCGTCATGCACGTTTCTTCTGCCCGTATCGCATCTCATATAAGGAGGGTTGGATACGACAAGGTCGGCTTCAAAGCCGAGCGTCGCTGCCCTCAGGTTGCGAACGTCCTCCCCCAGAGGAAAAAGGCATTCACTCATACCGTTGAGTGCGGCATTCCTTCTGATCAGATCCGCAAAGGTGGGTTGAAGCTCCACCGCGGTGACCGATTGCACCTTGTGAGTGCCCAAAAGGAGCAGGGGTATGATTCCCGTACCGCTTCCAAGATCCACCGCGCGTGTGCGGGGGGACGGACGAACAAAGGCGGCAAGCAGAAAAGCGTCGGTCCCGAAGGTAAGCCCGTTTGTATTCTGGATCAAACGAATTCCGAAATTGACGCTGTCAAGCCGCTCGTCGGGGGCGAGAAGAACATCCTTGCATTGATTTTGAAGATCATTCATGTCGAACAGGTGCGATCCTTTCCCTTGAAAAGTGGAAGAGCGAAGCCGGCATAGATGCTGCCCGCTTCGCTCTTTGGTTGCAAGGATGTATTATGCTTCCTGGGGAGCGCCAACAGGGCAAGCCTCAGCACAAGCACCGCAAGAGATGCACTTGTCTGCGTCGATATCATACTTGCCGTCGCCTTCTGCAATTGCATCCATGGGGCAAGCCTCAACACATGCACCGCATGCTACGCAATCATCACTAATCTTGAATGCCATTTTCAATACCTCCTAATTTAATTATTTGACAACATATATTGTATCATATTTTTTTTGTTTTGCAACCTGTTTTTTGAAATTTTCAAAAAAATTTATGCAAATAAATATGGAAATATTACAGTATATGGAGCTTATGGAAAAATATAGGTGGATTTTTGCTTACTTTTCGGATTTTTTAGAATCGTTTGTGTTTTTTTCACGGGACAAAACCGTCAAGTGATCGCGGTGATATTGCTTGGGAGGAGCGTCGGGCGTGTCCTTCAATACAACGCGGACCGTCCCTGCCAGGGGATTGACGGAAATCACGGTTCCGATTCCGTCCTCGGTCTTCACCGTAGCGCCCTGAGGAGGCGTGCGACGGATCTCCTCGCTGTATACCTCGGATTCAAAGCGCAAACAGCACATCAGTCTTCCGCACATTCCCGAAATTTTGGCGGAATTGAGGGAAAGACCTTGCTCCTTCGCCATTTTGATGGAAACCTGCGCAAAATCGGGAAGGAAGGTGGAGCAGCAGAGAACTCTTCCGCAAGCCCCGAAGCCGCCGAGCATTTTTGCTTCGTCGCGAATACCGATCTGTCGAAGCTCGATTCTCGTGCGGAACACGGACGCAAGATCCTTGACGAGCTCACGGAAATCCACGCGCCCTTCGGAGGCGAAATAAAAGAGAAGCTTGGAGTTGTCGAATGCGTACTGCACGTCAATCAGCTTCATATCAAGACCGTGCTCCTCGATCTTTTTCTGACAAACGGTAAGAGCGTCCTTTTCCTTTTGTCTGTTTTCTTCGTTGTGGGCGATATCCTCCGGGGTTGCAAGACGGAGAAGGGGACGTAAGGGAGTGACTGTTTCGGAGGCATTGACCTCTGTATTGGCAAGGCAAACCTCTCCGAATTCCGGACCTCTTGCGGTTTCTACAATGACATATGCTCCCTTGGGGGCATCTATGCCCCGCGGTGCGAAATAATACATCTTTCCCGCGGAGCGGAAACGAACGCCGATGACGTCGATTTGTTCACCGCTTTTTTTGGAGACGGGATTCATGACGGGGGAGGAGAAAAGATCCATGTCCTCCGGAAGCTCCACGTCGGGCTCGGAGACCTCTTCGACCGTCTCTGTGAGAGGCGTCGGTGTCTCGGCATTGAGAACGATTTTGGCACGCCATTCGGCAAGCTCGCGCTCTTCCTTGGGATCTCCGTAAATATCATCCTTTTGCGGCATGCGGTCCGCACGGTGCCCTCCGTGCTTCTTTTGCTTGTTCTTTTTGCGGCTTTGATCGTTGCGCTTTTCGGGTGCCTTTTCCCCTTTCCGGGCTTCGGGCTTGGAAGGCGCAGCTTCCGTTGCTTCCTCGGTGCGCTGCCGCTGCTCCGCGGATTGCTGGTTGGGATCCTTGTGCTTTTTATGATTTCTTCCGCCTCTGTGCCCACGGCGACGTTTCTTTTCGCCGCCTTCCGCAGGGGAAGTGCCTTGAGAGGAAGTCAAGTTTTTTTGTTCTTCCATATCAGTCATCGTCCTTTCGTGTTTTACAAAAGCCCACAGCATTTGCCAAGGGCGGTTAACGTCAATCGTACGTTTGCATTTTGGTGGAGTCGCTCCACCGTTTTGGAAAGCTCCTCGCAAAGAGAAAGCAATTCCGGAGTGGTGAATTCATAGGAAAGCGCGCATGCCTCCTCGGTGTCCGCGAAAAAGCAGAGAGGCGCAGCTTCCGTTTGCTTGCAAAGAAGCAGATCTCTGAGGCAATAGAGGATTTCGGTGCATTGCTCCGCAAGCTCGTCCCGCTTTTGAGGAAGCGTTGAAAGATAACGGAGCGCATCCGCTGCCGTGCATCTGCGTGTGCACAGTCGGACAAATTCTCTGGCAGATGCCCGTCTTTCCAGTAGGGGCTTGTAGAGCTTGGGATCCAAAAGATCAATGGCGCGTCCGATGCTTCCGTCCGCTGCCGCAACAATCTCAAGAAGGCTTTCCGAAGGCATGCGTCCTGCCTCGGGGACGTGCTTTTTCAGATACGATGAAATCTCGGCGGGTGGGATCGGTTCGGTACGCAAGATGGCAGCGCGGCTTCTGACCGTTTCGAGAAGTGCCCCCGCGTTTTCGCAAAGCAAAAGGAAGAGAACGTATGCGGGTGGCTCTTCCAGGGTGAGAAGAAATGCGTTCTGTGCTTGCACGGTCATAAGGTGTGCATCCTCAATCATATATATTTTCGAGGACGTATCGTTCGGTGGAATGAGGACGTCGGTGCGGATGCGTCGGATCTCCTCTACGCCAAGCGTTGTCTTATCTCCTTTGGAAACAGTGATGACGTCGGGAGAGTTTCCCGAAAGAATTTTTTTACAGGAGGGACAGAGTCCGCAGGGCAGAGGCGATGTGGGATCATTGACCTTTTCGCAGGAAAGCGCAGCGGCAATCCGTAAGGCAAGCATGTGCTTGCCAAAGCCTTTTTTGCCTTCGATGATATACGCGTGGGAGAGCTTTTTTTGCGTCAGATCGGCACATAGCCGTTCACACAGCCGTCGGTTTCCGACAACGTCTGTAAATGCAGGTCTCATATGCCGTTTCTCTCCCCTTGAATATTTTTTGGTCGCATTTCATTCCATCTTACATTATAGCAGTTTTCCATTCCGTTGTCAAGGCATCGACAGATCCAATTGCTTTTTTTATTTGAATTTTTTTCAAAAAAAGAGATGGAAAGATTGACAGCGAAATAGAAATAGGGTATAATAAGAGCAGAATACCGAACAACTCCGTTTGATGACGGCACTCGGTGTTACTGAAATCCTAAAAAGGAGGAAATGATCATGGTAGTAACGAAACAGTCCATCATCGGTGACGTTCTTGATTACGAGCCTGAAACCGCGCAATTTTTCTTTGCGATCGGTATGCATTGCCTCGGATGCCCCGCTTCTCGCGGTGAGTGCATTGAGGATGCATGTGCTGTTCACGGCACGGATGCAGATGCTCTGGTAGAGACGATCAACAAGTTTTTGGCATCCAAGAACTGATTGACTCCGATTACGAAAATGTTGCGCTCGGTGCAAAGCGTGCACGGCGCATTGCTCGGTGATTTTTGAATTTGCCGATCATGAAGAAGAGGGGAAATCCCCTGAAACAAAGCGCGGAGGTGGCAAGCAAACGCATGATGCATTTGAAGCCACCTCTGTTTCGCCTTTTTAAGGAGTTTTAAAAGACAACATGTCAAGTATCAACATTCCCGATGCGCGGCTGTGTTCTGCGATCCCTTATATTCGTCAGGGAGACCGCATCATCGACGTCGGAACAGATCACGCGTATCTTCCCATATATCTGGTCAGCGAGGGGATTGCCTCTTTTGCGCTTGCCTGTGATATCAATCAAGGACCGATCGATTCCGCGCGCTCCAATATTTGCGAAGCGGGACTTTGTGAGCGTATTGAGACCTTGAAAACCGACGGATTGCTTGGAACCGAATATTTTTCTGCCGACGATATCCTCATTTTCGGAATGGGGGGAGAGCTGATTGCACGCATTCTTTCGGATGCGCCTTATATCCGTCGCAAGGAGCTGCGCTTGATTCTTCAGCCGATGTCCCGTGCGTTTGTTCTGAGACGGTGGCTGTATGAAAACGGCTTTTCCATTGTGGGTGAGACCATCAGTCATGCGGGAAAATACTATCAGACGATCTGCGCGGTATTTGCCCCCGACGGTTGTGTCGACGAATCTCCCTATACGGAAGAAGAGCTGCTTCTCGGAAGACGGAATATAGAAGACAGTGCCCCTCTGTTTCGCGGCTTTTTGGCACATGAGATCCGGGTTCTTGAGGGAATCGTCAGGGGAAAGGAACAATCTGCGATTGCGGATGCATCGGGGGAAAAACGGCTTTTAGAAAAATTAAAGGAACGATTGGAGAGAACGGTATGACGGTAGAGGAACTGTATCAAAAGCTTGAAGAGAGGATTCCGAGAGCTCTTTCTTGCGAATGGGATCACGACGGCTTGATGTGCTGCCATGACACGAAGAAGAACGTAGGACGGGTGCTTGTGGCATTGGATATTACCGAGGCTGTCGTTGCTTGTGCCGTGAATGAAAAATACGATCTGATCGTATCGCATCATCCCTTGATTTTTCATCCCTTGGAAGCCTTGACGCCGATGGATGCGGTTGCGAAAAAGGTGATCACGCTTCTTTCCTCCCAAATCAGCGCGATGAGCTTTCATACGCGCCTCGATGCCGTGGAGGGCGGTGTCAACGACGTGTTGGCGAAGAAGCTGGGACTTGTTGACGTTGTGACGTTTGAAGGAATCGGGCGCATCGGAATGACGGAGCAACCGCTTTCTCTTGAGGCATTTGCCAATCGCGTCAAGTCGGTCACGGGTGCTGAATACGTTCAGGTCAGTGACGCGGGAAAGGCGGTACACCGCGTGGCACTTCTCGGCGGTGGAGGAAGCGACGAGGCAGACTGTGCCCGCGCGTTGGGTGCGGATACCTATCTGACGGGAGAGCTTAAGCATCATCAATTGACGGAAGCTCCCGAGCGAGGGATGAATCTGATCATGGGGGGACACTTCTTTACGGAAAATCCCGTATGCGAGAGGATTCGCGAATTGCTTCTGGACATTGATTCCGGTCTGACGGTCCACGTGATGAACAGCAATCCCGTGCGATTTGTGTGATGAATATGAATTTACAAGAAAGGAATCTTTTTTTATGACATATGTGATGTCCGATCTGTTCGGAAATTATGGAAAATTCAAGGAGATGCTTTCCAAGATCTCCTTTCGTGACGAGGACGTTCTGTACGTTCTCGGTAATATTGTGGACGGCGGTGATGAGCCGATTGAGTTGATCAACGATCTGAGCATGCGATTGAACGTGTATCCCATTGCGGGGAACTGCGATTTTCTCGCCATCAGAATGCTTCGCGGCTTTGATAAAATGCTGAAAAGCGGTGCGTCTCCCGATGCGGGATTCATTTCCGAGATGACCTCATGGGTGCAGAACGGAGGTCAGCCGACGCTTGACGGCTTCCGTTCCTTGGACGAGGAAGGCCGCGAGGGGGTTCTTGAGTATTTGGAGGAAATGACGCTGTTTGAAGAGGTGGATACCGAAAAAGAAAGTTATCTTTTGGTGCATGCAGGAATTGCGGATTATACCCCCGATACCGATCTTGAGGAGTACGGCCCCGAAGACTTTTTCACGGTTTCTCCCGATCCTGAAAAGAGAACCGTTGCGGATCGGGTGCTGATCGTCGGCCATAAGACAACCGAGAGCGGGCGGATCGAATACGGTGACGGAAGCATTTTCATCAACTGTGGTGTAAAAGACGGTGGAAAGCTTGCTTGCCTTTGTCTTGAGAGCGGTGAGGAGTTTTACGTCTGATGCAGAAAAATGACGTCATTCGTCTTACGGTGGAGGAGATCAACAACCTCGGCTTTGGAGTAGGACATACCCGGGACGGGCAGGTCGTTTTTGTGCGTGACGCTGTCACGGGGGACGATCTGGATGCCCGAATTATTAAAGTCAATAAATCTTACCTGATCGCGCGGATCGAGCGGATGCATCACGCATCCGCTTTGCGCGATAGCGATCCTTGCACAGTTCCCGGCTGTGGGGGCTGTGTCTATCAGCAGATCGGGTATGTGCATGAGCTGCAACTCAAGCGTGAATACGTCAAGCATGCGTTCCAAAAAGCAGGACTGCCCGACGTGAGGGTGGGAGAGGTGCTTTCCACGGGAATGCTGTGCGCGTATCGGAACAAAGCACAATATCCCGTTGCAAACGGAAAAAACGGTATGCAAGCGGGCTTTTTTGCTACGGGAACGCACAGAATCGTACCCACGGAGCATTGCAGACTTCAACCGCCGATCTTTTCCGAAATTGTCAAAGCGGTTTTGGAGTTTTGTAATGAAAACGGAATCCGCGCATACGAGGAAGAGAGCGGAAGGGGGCTTCTCCGACATATTTATTTGCGGATGGGAGTCGGTACGGGCGAGGTGATGCTTTGTCTTGTGGTGAACGGCACGTCGATTCCAAACGAACAAGCTCTTTGCGATGCGCTGACTTCCCGTTTCCCGATGCTATGCAGTGTGATGCTGAACGTCAATACCCAAAATACAAACGTGGTCCTTGGGAGGGACTATCGCTGTCTTTTTGGAAGAGATTTTATTGAGGACAAGCTGTTGGGAAAAATCTACCGCATCTCTGCGGGGGCTTTTTATCAGGTCAATCACGATGCCTGTGAGCTTCTCTACAGTGAGGCACTTAAAAAGGCAAATCTTGCAGGAAACGAGACGATCCTTGATCTTTACTGCGGAATCGGCACGATCGGACTGTCCATGGCTGAATATGCAAATCGGATCATCGGTATTGAGATCGTCGAGGAGGCTGTCGAGCGCGCGAAGGAAAATGCCGCTCGGAACGGTGTGGGAAACGCGTTTTTCTATTGCGGAGATGCATCGGACACCGATCAGCTTTTGACACGTGCGGAAGAAGCGCACGGTGACGTTTCGGGTGCCGTTGTAATCATGGATCCCCCACGGAAGGGAAGCACTCCCGAATTGATCGAATATCTGGCAAAGCGCGCTTTTTCACGCATTGTATACGTTTCCTGCGGTCCCGATACCCTGGCGCGTGATTGTGTACTGTTTAAAAAATTGGGATACGAGATCGGCGAGGTCACGCCCGTGGATTTGTTCCCGAGGACAGGGCACGTTGAATCTGTCGTTTGTCTCAAACGACAGATTCAACAATGAATTGCGCGAGCGCGTGAATTGAGTGCGTTGCACTCATGAATTGGCTTCGCCATGAATTGCGCCTGCGGGCGCATAAGGAAGGACGCGGAGGAAACATACCGCGCTATGACGGTTTGTCGGATTATAGCCGGAGATGAAAAATGAATAAGGAGAGTTTTACTATGAAACTGATGTGTGGTGCTTCCGAACGTATTGTTACACCTCCACTGGGTTTAAATATTCCTCAATGCATGTTCTTTAACCCTGCAACGGGGGTAAAGGATGAGCTTTATACTCATGCTGTCGCGCTGGAGCAAGGGGATAAGACCATCATTTTGATTTCGATTGATACCAGCGGTCTCGGGACTGCGTTTACCCACCGTGTGCGCGAGGCACTTCACCGTGAAATCGGAATAGATCCACGCGCTGTGATGGTCAGCGCTACCCATATCCATACGGGGGGACCTCAACTTTTGGATGTTTATTGGGGGCAAGGTGAGGACAAAGAGGTGAATGATCTGTTCTTTCGAGAAACGGTTGCCGCTGCCTTGGAGGCATATCGCAATCGAGTTCCCGTAACACCGCGCTTTGCCGTGGGACGCGAGGACCGTATCAGCTTTTGTCGCAATTATCGGATGAAAAACGGCAGTGTGATGACCAATCCGGGTTATCGCTATCCTACCGAAATCGTATGTCCTGTGTCAGAGATTGATTACACGCTTTCTACCTTGCGCTTTGATGATGCCGACGGGTGTGCAATTTGTGAGATTGTAAACTTCGCTTGCCATCCGGCTACTGTCGGAGGGCAGGAATACTGTGCCGATTTCCCCGGGGTAATGCGAAAAAAACTGAAGGAAGCATATGGAGAGTCACACACGGTGCTATTTCTGAACGGCTGTAGCGGTAACGTCAATCACGTAGATGCATTTCGTTTTTTGGAGCCCGGATTCCATTACCCCAAGGATCATTACAAGTACATGGGCGGTATTCTCGCCGAGGACGTATTGCGGCTTCACGAGACGCTTGAAACGGTTGAACTCGATGGCATTGACTTTGCTCACAAGCGTTTTCGTGCATTTCGGAGACAACCCGATTCCGAGGATATGGAGTGGGCAAATGCAATGCTGAATCCTCCTACGTCAAACAGAGCCTTCAAACGTATGGCAGAGGAGCTTTGCCGTCTTCAGAAGCATCCAAAACGCTATGAACTGGTAGAGATGCAGGTCTTTCGTATCGGTGGTCTTTTTGTGGTTGGCTTTCCGGGTGAGCCCTTTGCGGAGATTGGCATGCGATTGCGCGAGCGTGTGTCTCCTTATCCGCTGATTATTTCAGAGCTTGCCAATAATGAGCTTGGCTACTTTGCCACAGAACCTGCGTTCAGCGCAAAGGTGTATGAGGCACGCTTGCCCAGTGATCCGTTTGAAATTGATGTGATCGACCGTATGATTGATACGGCAGAGACGTTGATCAGAACTTTGTTGAAGCACAAAGCAGAGGAAGCATGATTTGAATTGCTGCTTTATTTTCATGCTTTAGCGATAGAAGGGAGAACTTCATATGTATAAAATTTCTGTTCCGATCATGAATGCCAACGTAAAGAGAAACGGCAGGGAAGAGACATTAAGAGAGTTGAATCGTCTTGACGCGGAGCGAGTGATTCTGGCACTTGATACGTTCGAAACGGACGAAGAAAAACAAAAGCAAGTCTTTGAGGAGCTTGCCGACAATTGCCTTTTTTTCAAGGCTCACGGATTTGAGGTCGGTGCTTGGATTTGGACATTTTGGATCAAGGGCAACCAACACTTTCGGAATATGCGTTCGATATCGGGAAAAGAAATTCGGGAATTTATGTGTCCGACAGACGAGTCCTTCGTTTGCTTTGCAGCGGATTACATTAGGCGGATTGTAAAATGCGGAGTGGATATCATTCAGTTTGACGATGATTTCCGTTACGGCTTTTTGAGCGATTCAGCAGCATGCCTTTGCGACGGTCATATAGAAGCAATCAACCGTATCACAGGTGAAAATTCCACACGGGAAGAGTTGGAGTACTTTATTACAAACGGTGGAAAAAACAAATTTCGCGATGCGTTTTTGAAGGCGAACGGTGATGCCTTCCGAAATTTTGCAAAAAAGATCAGAAGCGCGGTCAACGAGGTCAATCCGCATGTCAGAATCAGTCTTTGTGCATGTATGTCCGCATGGGATCTTGATGGGACGGATGCCAAGGAGCTGGCGACGATTCTGGCGGGAGATACCAAACCGTTGCTTCGCTTGATCGGTGCGCCTTACTGGGCGGTCAATCGAAATTGGGGAAATACACTGGCAGACGTCATCGAATTGGAGCGCATGGAAAGTGCATGGACGAAAAGCGATGACATTGAGATCATGGCGGAGGGAGATGCCTACCCAAGACCGCGCACAAGATGTCCTGCAAGTTATATTGAGGGCTTTGACACTGCCATTCGGGTTGCGGGATGTACGGACGGCATTTTAAAATACGGGATCGATTATTGCTCGCGCGCCGATTATGAAACGGGATATGCACTCTTTCACGAACGAAATCGCCGTTTGTATTCCGATATTGACCGAATTTTTAAAGGAAAACAGTCCGTTGGTGTGCGGGTTTACGAGTCTGCGAAAAAAATCAGCGATTTGGTGAATCCAACGCGGGTGAATCAAACGGTTTGCATTGAAAATCTGTTTTTCTCCAAGGCGGCGCGGACGCTTGCATACAATACCGTTCCGACCACTTATGTGGGGGAAGGAATCTGCGGTATTGTATTTGACGAGAATGCAAGAAATCTTCCGCTTGAAGCACTGAATCACGGATTGATCATTGATATCGCCGCTGCGGAAATTCTTGCCGAACGCGGAATTGACGTCGGTCTTGCGGAGATTGGAAAGGCGACCGGAGGTGTTTGTGAGCACTTCCTTCAAAAGGAAAATTATATTCTGACGGAGGGAGCTACCGTTTACGATATCAAGCTGCGAGATGGTGTTGAAATATTGAGTGATATCGAAACTCCGTTGGGAAATCTTCCTATGTCCTACCGATATCAAAATCGGAACGGAAATCGCTTTTTGGTATTGAACGTCAATACGAGATCCGAAGCTGACAACGTGTTGAAACACTATGAAAGAAGTCGTCAATATGCAGAGCAGATCCCGTGGCTTGGAGGGCAAGAATTGCCGGCGTATCTTTACGGAAATCCCGCGCTCTACATTCAATGTAAGAAGGATGAACATACTTTGTCTGTCGGACTGTGGAACTTTTTTGAAGATCCGGTGCTGTCTCCCGTGGTGCAGTTGGACGGTGAGTATTCCTCTTTGGAATGTATTCACTGTAAGGGACATATTGACGGCAACCGTGTGATTTTGTCGGAAATTTCTCCTTTTGAGTTTGTTGGATTCGAAGTGAGAAAATAAAGGCATTGTCGAAAGATGCTTGACAATAAATGAATTTTGATATACAATATTCCCATGCTGAGCGGTAATTTCGGTGGCTTCTTAAAAAACATCTGACGGAGGTTCAACATATGAAGATCTGTTTTGATCACGCACAAGATGTGCAAAAAGGAATCGAGCTTGTTGCCGAGGATCTTGGCATTTTGCCTGTTTCCGCCGATGAAGCCGAGCTGACGGTTACGGTTGTGAAAACCGAACAAAACGGATTGACTGTTTCCTTGCAAAACAATCGCGCGACGATCTCTTACGGGGGTGGTATGTCTCGCTTTTTCAGAGCGCTTGCAATTCTTGTGCAATGGAAGAAAGAGGGTGTTGCCCAAAAAGAATTGAGCGAACAGCCTCTCTTTGACTGTAACGGAGCTATGGTGGACATGTCCCGTAATGCGGTGATGAAGACATCGACCGTGAAATTTATGCTTCGCAAGATGGCTTTGATGGGAATGAGCACCTATATGCTGTATACAGAGGACACGTACGAGGTGGAGGGCTTCCCTTATTTTGGATATATGAGAGGACGCTACACCAAGGATGAATTGCGCGAATTGGACGCATATGCGTTGACTCTCGGCATTGAACTGATTCCCTGTATTCAGGTGTTGGGACACCTTGCTACGGCACTTCGTTGGATGAAAACGGCTTCCTATCGGGATAATGAAAAAACCTTGCTGGTAGGGGAGGAAGAAACCTACCGTTTGATTGACGGTATGATGAAAACACTTTCCGAGTGCTTCACGACGCGCCGCGTACATATCGGTATGGATGAGACTCACGGTCTTGGCACCGGAAATTATTTTGCAAAGCACGGCTACCGTCCTTCGCACGAGATTTATTTGGAGCATCTTGGACGCGTGGTGGAAATCGCAAAGGCATACGGGTTTTCTCCCATGATGTGGAGTGATATGTTCTTCCGCATGTCAGGACATGGAATTTCGAATTTTGAAGATTACGATGTAAGAACTGTTTTGAGTGACGAAATCGTCAAGCTGGTTCCCGAGGGGGTTCAGCAGGTGTTCTGGGATTACTATCACCCCGAAGAATCCTTCTATGCAATCAATATCGAAAAGCACCGTCGCTTTGGAGATCGCACTGTGTTTGCGGGCGGGGTGTGGATGTGGAGCGGTCATTGTCCCTTGCTCTCTTATTCGCGCAGAATGACGATTCCTGCCCTGGAGGCTTGCCGTAAGGGAGGTGTCAAGGAGGTTTTGGCAACGGTCTGGCATAATGGCTCGGAGAGTAGTCTTGTGCTTTCGTTGGCAGGTCTTGCATGGTATGCGGATTACGATTATCACGGTGGCTATGATGAAGGAAGCATGAAGGCTTGCTTCGCACGTGCGACCGGTGCATCCTATGACGATTTTGAAAAGACGGAGCTTCCTAATTATCCTCACGGTGGAGAGTATTGTATGGCGCGTGCGCTGTTATACAACGATCCGTTGCAAGGATTGTTTGACCGCCACGTAGACGGGTTGGATACCAATGCGTTTTATAAAGATGTTTATAAGAAGCTGGAAGGGCTTGGTGAGGGCTTCTATGCTCCAGCCTTTGAGACGGTGCGTGCACTGACCGACCTTTTGATCGACAAAGCGGATTTCGGTGTTCGCTTGAAGCGCGCCTACGACGAAGGCGACCGAGAAACGCTTGTCGGCATGATCGAGGAATGTGACCGCATGATAGAGAAGATCGAGAGGCTGAGAGTGTCACACCGTGCTTCATGGATGACCTATAACAAGCCGTTCGGCTGGGAGATTCACGATATCCGCTACGGTGGGATGAAAAATCGGTTTGATACGGTAAAATACAGAGTCAAGGCTTATCTTGACGGTGAAATTGAGAATCTTGAGGAATTGGAGGCAGAACGCCTTCGTTTTGACGGAGACGATCATCCCGCGGAACGGGACCACAATCATTTTCTTTGGTGGGGATATCCTCAAATTTCGAATGCCGGAGTTCTTTGACGGTGGACTACCGTGAAGAAGCATTCGCGAAAAAAACAAACCCTTTCACAGACAAAAGGTTTTGTCAATAAAATTTAAGAGGTAAGAAAGATGGACAACAAGGAAAACAAAAAGGGTGGCGAGCTTTTCAAAAGCTTTGTAAGCAAAACCACTGATCTTGGGAAAAAGGTTGCGGACGGCATCCAAAAGGGCGCGGAAAACATTTCGGAACAGAATAAGCAAAGATCCGCTGAAAGAAAAATAGAAAACGAAAAAAAGATATATAAGAAAAAAATTGAAAAATATCGCCCTGTTTTTGCAAAAGATTTTAATAGTAAAAAATTTGACATCCCTAATGTGATTCAAATTGTAGATGATGCAACGCGTAATGGAATTGACGTTTGTGAGGGTGCGATTGGATACAAGAAAACAGTAAAAGGGGTTGAAATTTTTTGCTTATATGATAATTGGGTAGAAGAAAGTAAAATAGTTTTTGTTCCTTTCTGGGCATGTGATGTGGTATATTGCAAAGATCCGTGCGATAAAATGTGTTTCATTAAGGCAGACGATGTGTTCGGACGTTGGACTAATGAAAAAATTGCAGAATTGGAGCATATTGCTTCTTGTTTGGGTGCTAAAAGCTTTTCAGTGGAAATCGTAGAGGAAAATCGTGAATCTGCCGTAAAAAGAATGAATTTGAACTTGAATATGCAAGCTAAGCAAACTAAGGAAGAAGCCAATATTAGTCAATCTGTTTCACACGAATCGTCTCGGGGCACCAGTAACAAATATAGCGGAAAAAACACCACTCATTTTGAGGGGCATCATGATCCCAAGCCTCCTACTTTGAAGTGGTTTGCTACGGATGGAAGTATAAAAGGGTTGGTGGATAATTGCTGTTCCGGTAACAATTCCATTAAATCAAAAGTTTTGGAGTTGAAGGGATCGACAGCAAGTACAATGTCTCAAAAGAATGCTGCTGCAATAGATGAGATTCTTCATTTGAAAGGCAATGCTTCATTGGAGAAAGAATATTTAAAAGAGCACAGTAAGAAATTTATTTTCGAAATTGAATTTTGATAAAACAAGAGCGCGGCGCAAATTGCGCCGCGCATCCCGTAAGGATGTTTGATTGAGGTGTGAAGATATGAATTTGAGTGAAACAAAAGAGGTTCGGTTGATTCCTGCGCGGATGCGCATTCTGAGCGGTAGCATGCTTAAGATGATTGCAATCGTTGCGATGCTCATTGACCACGTTGCACATCTGTTTCGAATCGGTACAGAAACCGTCCTTTTTTCTCTTGGAGAGCATTCATTGACACTGTATTCGCTCTTGCGTTACGTGGGGCGGATTGCATTTCCCTTGTTTGCCTTTCTTTTGATCGAGGGATTTTTACATACAAAGAACCGAAAAAAATACGCAATTCGTCTATCCCTGTTTGCTCTGATTTCCGAAATTCCGTTCAATTTGTTCTGTTCGGGCACTCTTTTTTATGAGAGGCAAAACGTTTTCTTCACGCTTCTTCTCGGGTTCTTGGCACTTTGGGCATGGGAGGCGCGTGACAAAAGACTTGCTCTTGTGATTATTTTGGGACTTTTCGGTGTTTCGGTTTTGTTGAGAGCGGATTATGGATATACGGGATTTTTGTTCATTCTCTTTCTTTATTTTTTGAGAAACGTTCCTCTGATCGGAGCAATGATGAGCGGTTGCACGCTCTCGCTGGCTTCTGTTGCCGCATTTTTGCCAATCGGTCTTTATAACGGAGACCGTGGTTTTATCCGACATGGGGCTTTGAAATGTCTTTTTTACGTGTTCTATCCGCTGCATCTTATGATCCTGACTCTGATCAAGCATTTTCTTTGAGGTTTTATGAAAACGAAAGCATTTATTTATATCGTCATTGCGGGACTTCTTTGGGGAACCTCAGGGCTTTTTGCCCACGTGATGACACCTTACGGGTTTACCTCCTTGCAAATCACAGCTGTGCGAGGCGCGGTTTCTTTTTTCGGAATGCTGATATTCGTTCTGATTCGCGACAGAAGTCTTTTCAAGATTCGCCTCAAAAACGTGATCTATTATATCGCGTGCGGTGTCTGTCTGTATCTGACCGCTTCGCTTTATTTCACCTCTATGCAGATGACGTCGGTTGCTACGGCGGTGGTACTGATGTATACCGCTCCGATTTACGTAGTGGCGATCTCCGTTTCCTTTTTGGGGGAGCGGTTGACAAAATGGAAGACGGTATCGGTGATTGCCATGCTGATTGGTTGCGTTTTTGTGTCGGGAATCCTCAACGGTCTTTCTCTTGATCTTTGGGGAATTCTCATTGGCGTGGGTTCGGGAATTTCCTATGCGGGGTACAATATTGCAACAAAGCTGGCGATCCAAAAAGGGGAGCATCCTTTGCGGCTGTCTCTGTACGGCTTTTTGACAATGTCTCTGATAGCCTGCGTTGTGACACCTCCCTGGGAGATCGTTTCCGTGGCGGCGAAAGCCCCCTTTGAGACGGTTCCTCTTTGCATTGGCATCGGCATTGTGACCTTTGTTTTGCCGTATATTCTTTATACGATGGCACTGGGAACCCTTCCTGCGGGAACGGCATCGGCACTTTCCATTGTTGAACCGATGGCGGCGACTGTATTCAGTATGATCTTTCTGTCTCAACCTGTGGACTTTGTGGCATGGATCGGGATCGTGCTGATCGTGGGAGCGACTGTCATGCTGAGTCGCTCTTAGTGCGGGAGGAAGTATGAAAAAAACTCCGATCACAGTGAATTTTGACGACTTTCCGACCGCTTTTTCCTCTGTTTTGTCGGGAAGTCGGGTTTATGACAGCTCTTGCTCCCCCGAAGCGCGTGTTCTTTTTATCGATCGTGACGAGGGCTATTACTTGAAATCCGCGGCTGTGGGAACTCTTCAAACAGAAGCGTTGATGGATGCTTATTTTTATTCCAAGGGGTGGTCCTCCAAGGTAGAGAGCTACGTTTCCGAAAGAAAAGATTGGTTGCTGACACGCCGTGTTCGCGGTGAGGACTGCACCGACGCGAGATATCTTGCGGACGGACGTCGCTTGGCAATCCTTTTGGGAGAGCAATTGCGAGCACTTCACGAGCTGGACGGAAAAGACTGTCCCGTGCAGCGCCGCATGGATTCTTATCTTGCGCTTGCAAAGAAAAATTATCTTGCGGGGCAATGCGATCTTTCCTTTTGCAGGGACTTTGGAATCTCCAATATGGACGAGGCGTGGAGATGTCTGGAAGAAAACGGAAAATATTTCAAAAATGATACGCTGCTGCATGGAGATTACTGTCTCCCGAACGTAATTCTTGACGATTGGCATTTCTCGGGATTGATTGATCTTGGGAACGGCGGTGTGGGAGACCGACACGTAGACCTGTTTTGGGGTGCGTGGACGTTGGCTTTTAATTTGAAAACAGACCGATACCGAGAATTGTTTTTCGAGGCATACGGAAAAGAAAGGATTGAGCGCGATCTGCTGCGCGTCGTTGCAGCGGCAGAAGCGTTCGGATAAAAATATGAACATCAGAAGAGCGGAAGTACGTGATATCGGTCGGTTGAATGATCTTTTATATCAAGTGCATGCGGTACATGCTAAGGGGCGTCCCGATATTTTCAGAACGGGAAACAAAAAATACACCGACGAGGAGCTTCTTGCCATCCTTGGCAATGAGAAGACACCGATCTTTGTGGCGGTGGATGACGCAGATTGTGTGATGGGATATGCGTTTTGCATTTACGAGGAGCACAAGGGAGAAATATCCCTGATGGACCGAAAAACACTTTATATCGACGATCTTTGTGTGGACGAAGCGTTGCGAGGACAGCACATCGGACGCACGCTGTATGAATACGTATTGGAAGAATCCAAACGCACGGACTGTGCCGCTGTGACGTTGAACGTATGGTGTCTCAATGAGGGGGCGATGAGGTTCTACGAAAAATGTGGCATGACTCCCTTGAAAATTGTGATGGAACAGCAACTGAACCCTTGAAAAACGCTCAAGCGAATCCCTCTTGAAACGGGATTCGCTTGAGCGTTTTTTTAGTTTGAAGGCATATTTTTGTACCCAAAGAGGTATTCTTTTTGCTCTAAACGAAGCTTTCAACAACCGATCATGTCCTATTCTTTTTCATCGGTTAATATTCAAAAATTCGAATTGCACCCAACGCAGACGAAGCATCGACGCTCAGATCATCGGCAACTGTGATCTTTTTGCTTGACATTGCATGCAATAATTGCTCGGTTGCTCTCTTGATCTGAGATTTTCCTCCGATGACGATTGATTCTTGGGGAGCATCCAGAATTGTTTTGACCTCTCCTGCCAAAACCGCACCGAGGAAAAAGCTATAGCATTCAAAAACGTCGCTATCGAAGACGTTTTTGAGAATTCGCACCTTGAACAGTGCCTCATTGAGCCCCTTTTGCATAGCATATTGGCAACCGTGAAGCAAAAAAGCATCATTGATTCGGGTGACCGAAAGGTCGACGGCATCCTTTAAGATGGTTCCCTCTGCGAGGGACGCGATCATTTCACCCGTGAGCATGGTGGAAAACCTTGTAATGCGACCGCACGTATCCGTTTCAATCAGCTTGGAGTGCGAGCCGGGGAGTACGTAAAGAGCATCCCCGTTGCACACTTCGCTCAATCCGTAAAGCTCGGTTTCCTCACCTCTCATCATATCGGTTTTGGAAAGACTTTGATCTGCTATTTTGATCCCACGGATGAAGACAAAGGGAATCTGGGTGATATCGGGAATTACGGTTTCATGCATGGAAGCATGAAGCTCTGCAATGCCCGCGGGTGCGATCAGATGAGAAAGGGGGCAAAGACCAAACTCGGAGGTGATCATGCCGGATGCCAAGATGCGGACGATATGATCCTCGGTGAGCTTGAATTTCTCAAGAAGGGAAGAGAGAGCACTCTTGATCGCCCCCTTCAAGGGTTCTGTTCCATCCATTCCCATGCGCGCACCGAGGGGGATTTTGACGGTGTCCAGCACGTTCATGTCTTTGACAAGAGATACACGGGTATTGGTTGTTCCGCCGTCGATTGTGATGTAATATTTCATTGTTCGGCCTCTTTTAATGCAGTGATAAAGTTTTTTGCAAGCTCTGTAACGGCATCAAAGTTCCCTTGCAGAATCATCTTTTTGTCAACGATGTTGGAGCCGATGCCAAATCCCTTGACACCTGCGTGCAGATAATCCTTCATGTTACGTTCATTTACACCGCCCACCGCCAAAAAACGGATGAGAGAGAGCGGGGCGCGGATTGCCTTGACGTAATCGGGACCGAGTGAAGTGATTGGGAACAGCTTGACAAAATCCGCGCCCGCACGGTGTGCAGTCTGTACCTCGGTGGGGGTAAGAGCTCCGGGGATGGAGACCATTCCCAATTCTTTCGTTTTTTGAATCACTTCCACATTGGCATCGGGGGAAATGATGAATTCACCGCCTGCAGTGTGAGTTAATTCCACCTGATGCGCGGTAAGCACTGTCCCGGCGCCGATTCCCATGCGGTCTCCAAAATGCGTTTTCAGCATGCGGATTCCGTCCGCCGTCACGTTATCCGGTGCAGATCCGTCTGCGGAATAGGTAATTTCCAAAAGTCGGATGCCTCCTTGATACATAGCTTCTGCCATAGGGATGAGAAATTTGTTTTCAATGCCGCGTACAATGACGATCAGCTTCTCGCCTTCTATCAGCGAAATAATTTTTTGTGTGTTCATGGTGTTGGCTCCTTTGCTTGTTGAAACTATTATAGCCTTTTCTTTGTAAAAAGTCAATCGGATATATTAAAGAATATATAAGCGTAAATTCTCACACGAAATGCAACTCCTAAATTGCACTGTTGCATTTACTTTGAGAATTTACTAAGAATATATAAGCCGCAGAAAAAAGAGTTAGGTCTTGACATTTATTTGACGGTGTGATAGAATATCATTATTAAACACAAAAGGAGATAAGACAATGACCACATCTGATTTTTTTGGATATAAAAGAATTGATTTTGAATTCGGCGGTCGTGAAGCACTTCTCGTTTTCCCCAAGGAGGAGAACAAAACGAATAAGTGGATGCTGAAAACCGAATACTTCGGTGCTTTTCCCGAGCTTGAGATTGCGATGCTGGGACGTGGATATCATCTTGCTTACATCAAGAACAACAATCGTTGGGGTACGGATGATGACCAGACCGCAAAACGCGATTTTGCGGAATTTTTAGTAAGCGAATACGGGCTTTCGCGTCGTTGCGTTTGCATTGGTATGAGCTGTGGTGGATGGGAAGCGGTTGCTTTTGCGGCACTCTATCCCTCCTACGTTTCACTTCTGTATCTGGATGCCCCTCTTCTGAGCTTTTTCGGCTTGGAGGATGAATACGTTTATGATTGGATCGAGGAACACAAGCAGGCATGTGGCTTTTCTACCGGTGCGGAGCGCTTTATTTGCAATGAGCTTCCGATTCACCGTCTTCCGATTCTTGCGGACAATCATCTTCCCATCGCGCTTGTATACGGTGGAAAGGATACAGTGGTAAAGCCTCTCCCGAACGCGTTGGCTGTCAAGGAGTATTACGAATGGCGCGGGGCTCCTATTAAGACCTGGTGCAAGCCCGAATGTGACCATCATCCCCACGTTGCCGTTGACCTTGAAGAGGTCATGGATTACATCGCAGCAAACGAGCTTTGATTATTTTTCCTACAGCGTAATGAAAAAATCCCATATATCCCCCGACGGAATAGCTTCAAAGGTCATTTGCGTTCCGTCGGTCGGGTGGGGGAAGGAAAGACGGTGAGAGTAAAGCGCGATCGGGCAACGGTCCCCCGAAGCACCGTATTTTCCGTCTCCTAAAAGGGAATGTCCTCGGGATGAAAATTGTACGCGGATCTGATGTGTACGCCCTGTGTGAAGCTTGACACGCAAAAGCGAAAGCTCTCCGTACGGATCGCAGGTGTGAACTTTCAGTACGGTGTAATCCAGTATTGCTTCCTTCACACCGGAACGTTCTTTTTCAACGACGAAGGTTTTGTTCTGCCTTCTGTCATGGAACAAAAGATCCCGAAGCGTGTCCTCGCCTTTCTCCGGAATTCCGTGAACAAGTGCCCAATATTCCTTTTCAAGTCGGTGCTCCTGCACCGCGCGGGAGAGCGCGGCTGCGGCACTTTTTGTTTTGGCATATACCATGATCCCACCGACACCGCGGTCAAGTCTGTGAACAACGCCGACGTATCCGCTGTTTTTGGCAGCCAGCATATCGGCAAATCCTTTTTTATCCGGGGTTTCTTCGGAGAGAAGCATGGGGGGCTTCACTGCAACCCAAAGAGCACTGTCTTCGTAAAGTATTTCCATAGAAAGTTTCCTTTTTTGAGATTGTTGAAGGGGGGTGTGATCCGTGAGAGAGAAGGATTCTGTGCGATCGAAGGAACAAATCCGAAACGCACTGGGGGCGCGGGCACCGTTCCTTGACATCCGCACCTTCGACCTTTTGGATTCCACCAACACGGAAGCAAAGCGAATTGCAATAGACGGGTGCGAAGGAAAGATCCTAATCGCCGCCCGGGAGCAAAGCGACGGACGCGGACGCATGGGAAGAAGCTTTTATTCTCCCGGGCAAACGGGCGCTTATTTCAGCATTCTCTATCGACCTTTGGAATCTGTTGATTCCGCTGTCACGGTCACCTGTGCGGCTTCTGTTGCCGTAAGACGCGCCATTTACACCTTGACGGGAAGGACTTGTGGGATCAAGTGGGTAAACGATTTGTATCTTGATGGAAGAAAGGTTTGCGGCATCCTTACCGAGTGTATCAGCATCGGGAATGATTCCTATATTGTTGTAGGCATTGGAATCAATATCAACACTTCGTTTGAAGATACCGAGCTTTCCGGGGTGGCAGGCTCTCTCGGAATGGAGCGGCTTTCACCTGCGGACGTAATTGCCGAGGTGACGGCAGAGCTGCTTCCGCTTTTGGATGCATCCGGGATGGAAGGTTGGCTTGAAGAATACAGAAGTGCTTCCATTGTGATCGGGCGGCGGATTGCCTTCTCCGAAAACGGTATCACACAAGAGGGGACGGCGGTTTCCATTGATGAGCGCGGGGCACTCATTGTCCTTCTTGGCGATGGAAAAACAATTCGTTTATTTAGTGGTGAGATCAGTTTAAAAATGCAATGAATTTTGATGAATTGTTCAAAATCATTGCATTTTTAATGAAAAGATATTAGAATAATTTCTAATCTTGATTTAAATTAAACCACTTGGAAAATAAAGAATTTGAGGTAATCGGTTTCGGGAACGTTTAAAAGGATCGGATGGTCACATGCTTGCTTGCGTGCCTCAATCTGTCGTAGCGTGACGCCTGCATCCCGGGAAGCCTCATTCAGCATTTTGACAAAAAGATCCTCTCTCATAAAATGCGAGCAGGAGCAGGTGGCAAGATACGAGCCGCGCTTTAAAAGCTTCATTGCCTTGAGATTGATTTCCTTGTAGCCACGATATGCGTTTTTGACGGTCTCACGGCTTTTTGTGAATGCGGGGGGATCAAGAATGATCAGATCGTAATCACATTTTCCGTCCTGTGCCATCGAGGTCAATAGCTCAAACACATCGGCACAGATAAAATCCATTCGTTCGGAAAGCCTGTTCCAAATGGCATTTTTTCGACAAAGCTCGATCGCATCTGCGGAAATGTCCACGGCGGTCACGTGCTTTGCTCCCGCAATGGCGGCATTGAGCGCAAAAGAGCCTGTATGAGTAAAGCAATCGAGCACGCGACGACCTTTTGCAAGGGTATGGATGGAGCGTCGATTGTATTTTTGATCAAGAAAGAAGCCTGTTTTTTGTCCGTTGACGTAATCCACCTCGTAGCAAACGCCGTTTTCGCGGATCATCACCTTTCCGTTGCCTTGCGTGATCATGGGACACGCAGAAGTGCTCCAATACCCCGTGAATTGTTTCATTCCCTCAAGCTCACGGATTGCGACGTCATTCCTCTCGTAAAGTGTATCGATTTCAACGTGAAATTCGGTGCGTAAGAGGTGGACGAGCGTGGAATAAAGCATGTCCTTGATGGCTTCGATTCCGAGAGAAAGTACTTGTGTGACAAGAACATTTTCGAATTTGTCGACCGTGAATCCGGGGAAGCCGTCAGCCTCTCCGAAGATCAGTCTGCAGGAACGAAAATCCTCGTCGGACATGACCGCGCGGCGATATTCGATTGCCCAGCGCAGTCTCCTCTCCCAAAAATCGGCATCCAGTTTGTCATTCGCATTTTTAGATACGATTCTCACGCGGATTTTGGAATGCGTATTGTAAAATCCGGTCCCCAAAAAACGTTCCTTTGAGGAGAGGACCGTCACAAGCTCTCCGTCGCAAGGCTCTGAGGAAATGCCTGTGATCTCATCTGCATAAACCCATACGTGGCCGTCCTTGATAAATGCTTCTCCCTTGGGGGTGACGGTAACTGTCGGGAACGTGTATATCATAAAAACGATTCCTTTCGTTGGATGTAAGGCGAAATGCCTTCTAATTCTTGAGTTTTTAATGTTTTGCTGTAACATTATAGCACAGATTCTCATCTTTCTGACAAACGTTCATAGAAAGTTAACATCATTTTACAAGGGAATCCTTGCAATCCTGTCGAAAAAAGGATAAAATATAAATATAGTTAAAAGTTTAACTTTTTCAATCAAATCACTGAAAAAATGAAAAGGAACTGCAATGTTAGAGCTAATTAACGTATCCTATGCGACCGATGACGGAAAAGAAATCATTCGCGGAATTGATCTTGCGATCAATGACCGCTTTGTCGCCGTAACCGGTCCTAACGGCGGGGGAAAATCCACGCTCGCAAAGCTGATCGCGGGGATTTATGTACCTACGTCTGGTAAAATTTTGTTGGACGGCGAGGATATCACCTCACTTTCCATTACCGAACGAGCTAAGCACGGCATCAGCTTTGCTTTTCAGCAGCCGGTGCGCTTCAAGGGAATCACCGTCAAGGAGCTGATTTCCATTGCTTCGGGAAAGACGATCTCGGTCTCCGAGGCGTGTCAATATCTTTCCGAGGTGGGGCTTTGCGCCAAGGATTATATCAATCGCGAAGTCAATGCATCTCTTTCCGGCGGTGAATTGAAGCGGATCGAGATTGCCATGATTAACGCACGCGGAACAAAAATCTCCATCTTCGATGAACCCGAGGCGGGCATCGATTTGTGGAGCTTCAACAATCTGATCCAGGTGTTTCGCAGCATGTACGAGCGTACGAAGGGGACGATCCTGATCATTTCTCACCAGGAGCGCATTCTTGATATTGCGGATAGGATCATCGTTGTTTCCGGTGGAAAAATTGCCGCTTACGGTGCAAAAAATGAGATATTACCGGAGCTTTTGAATGCGCAAGCGGGCTGCCGTTTTACAAAGGAGGGGTGACAGATGGATGCGATACAAAAAACTCTTCTGGAGCAAATCACGGATCTTCATGAGGTCCCTCAAGGGGCATATTCCTTGCGAATCAATGGAAATCTTCACGGAAAAAACGATTCCGAGAATATCACGATCGTCAAAAAAGAAGATAAGCCGGGAATTGATATCTACGTAAAACCGGGAACCAAAAATGAAAGTCTTCATATCCCGGTCCTTCTTTCGCAGTCAGGATTGAAGGAGGTCGTTTATAACGATTTTCATATTGGCGCCGATTGTGACGTGACCATTGTTGCGGGGTGCGGTATCCACAACAGCGGAAGCGGAGAAAGCGAGCACAGCGGTATTCATTCCTTCTTCCTTGAAGAAAATTCTCGCGTGAAATACGTGGAAAAGCATTACGGACAGGGAGACGGAAACGGCAAAAACGTGATGAACCCGACGACAGTTGTGGTGATGGGCAAAAACAGCTATATGGAGATGGAGACGGCTCAAATCAAGGGTGTTGACTCTACTCGCCGTGATACCAGTGCAACTCTTGACGACGGAGCGACGCTGATTGTCCGTGAGAAGATTATGACGCACGGTGAGCAGTTTGCCGAAACCAATTTCACTGTGGATCTCAACGGTGAGAATTGCGGAACACACGTGATTTCCCGTTCTGTCGCAAAGGAAAACAGTCGCCAGAGCTTTTTGTCGCGTATCAACGGAAACAACCGTTGCTCGGGACATACCGAATGCGATGCGATCATTATGGACAATGCTTCTGTCACAGCGCTTCCGCAGATCGAAGCCAATCATGTGGATGCTTCCTTGATTCATGAGGCGGCAATCGGAAAAATTGCGGGAGAACAGTTGATCAAGCTGATGACCTTGGGACTGACGGAAAAAGAGGCAGAGGAGCAGATCGTAAACGGATTCCTCAAATGATGCCGTAAGGCTCGGAACTATCATTTTTTAAGAAGCACAGCGCTTGGAGTGAGTACTCCGCGTGCCGTGCTTCTTTTGCTTGCTTCAAGTGTATTTTTCGAAGTTCCAAGCTTCCTTTCGTTTGATAAAAACAGGCTTTGAAGATGTAGAAATTTTTGTTTGTTTTTTGTGCAAGGTTAACAAAAGGGGCGTTTGGTTTTTATACACAAAGTCTTTTTAGAATGATTCAAAAGTAGGTAAATAGAAATTACTGTTTCAAAAAACGAGCAAAAATTGTTGAAATGCTTGAGAAAAAATGCACAAAAAAACAGGGAGATGGATGGTTTTTTACAGTTCTACAGGTAAAAAGTATTTACTATCGCTGTTTTGGAAAAATATGGTTTTTTGGAGTGGGGGTGAAATTGTAAATTTTTTTGCAAAATGTTTTGACCGAGAGATTAATTTTTGCTTTTTCTTCAAGGTTTACGGCAATTTTTTTGGGATCGCGGCACTTGACAGAATCCACCATTTGTGGTATGATACTATATAAATATGGGGGAACTCTGCCCAAAATCCGACCGTTCGGGGAGTTTTTTCCTAAAAACCGCGTTTTTTGTGGTGGCTGCTTCGCGCATAGCGTTGCGCGTGTGCGACACGAAAATGCGGTGTCCGCACCTTTCGGGCAAGGCGGAATGCTTACGGACGGTTGGATGCTTTCAATATTTTGCAGGAGGAAATGCAAATGAAAAACAAAACATTCACAAGATTGCTTGCCATGCTTCTGGCTGTAGTATGTCTTGTGAGCAGCGCGGCTGTTGCGGTTGGTGCAGCGGAAACGGGTGCTCCGGATAAGAGCAACCTGACCGACAAAACCATCGGCGACTACAAGGAGACGTTGGATACCATCTCTTATGCGGAGTATCAAGCGTCGTCGAACTTTACGGGCGTTTCCGGACTTCCCGAGGGTATCGATCGAATCTCCTTCGACATGACCGACAACTGGATCTACACGAACGGTAGCATCCTTGTCCGGTGCTTCGGCGGAGAGTGGAGCATGATCGTTTACGGTGCGACCTACGCGTCTCGTAAAGAGGCTGCAGAGGCAGGCTACCGTCACGACATGATCGTCGATATCGAGGGCTCCGAGAGTGTGCGCGTCATTGATGAGACCTATGCCTCCATCGAGGAGGCGCTCTCTGCCAAGGATGATCGTGGCGAGACTCTTTACGCAAAGGAGAATCTTCCTTACGTGACGGAGTACGGCGATCACGAGGACCTTCGCCGTGCGCTTTACACACCGAGCGTCGGTTCTGTGACGTGGACCTTGAATTTGAAGGAGTCCGGAATCGAGGATTCCACTCTTGCGAGCATCGCTTTTGACTACTACCCCGTTGTTAACAAGTCTTCGGCGATTGAGCGTGAGTTCTCCATCAACGGAAGAGCTCCCTTCTCCGAGGCACGTGCGCTCAGCTTCTCGAAGGTCTGGGCGTCTTACGAGCAGGGAAGTGTGATCGGCAATGAGAAGGAACTTGTGGCTCCTTGCAAGGTGACGAGCAAGCTTTCTCTTGAGATGATTGAAGACAAGGCGAAGGAGGCCGGTCTTACCTACTCGGTTTCCGAGGATGAGCAGACGGTTTACTTCAATCAGCCTGCATACTACACCGAAGCAATCTCCAATCTTGTGGATGAGCTTGGCTTGCGCTTCTTCTCTACGGATAAAAACAACAACGAGCTTCGTCCCGCACAGCTTCAGGCACCCGAATGGATGACGCATACGCTTTCCGACAGTGAGGGTTACCGTCACGATTACGATGCGGGCTCTGCTACGGAAACGGATGAGGATGCCAAGGCTGAGAAGGAAGCGCTTGAGGCTGCATATACGAGTGATTACTTCGGCTTTGTTTTGACTCCCGATGTCAACGGTGAGCTTTCCGTGACATTGAAGGGCGTCAACGAGCCGATGGGACTTTCCGCTCTGTCTTTGGTTCGCTACGGTGCGACCGCTTCTTACGAGGCTTACAAGAAGGCACTTGAGAAGCAGGGAAAGACCGAGCAGGGAACGGGTGTGATCAAGCTTGAGGCTGAAAATACTACGCACACGTCCACCAACGTTGTGTACCCGATCGAGGACCGTGCATCTGCGTCGACCTCTCCCGCCGATACAACGAGAACGGTTCTGAACACCATCGGTACCGAGAAGTGGGCAACCGCGGGACAGTGGGCTGAGTACTCCTTCCGTGTGGAAGAGGACGGCTGGTACGATATCTACGCGAGATTTAAGCAGAGCTACCTTGACGGTATGTACGTCAACCGTGCGCTTCGCATCTTTACCGAGTATCAGGCGGATGCCGCAGCGTTCAACGATGACTTCGGCGATCTTGCGGGTTATTACAACGGTCTTCCTTTTAAAGAAGCGGCAGAGCTCCGTTACAATTACAGCACCGACTGGCAGGTAACGAAGCTGTCCTCCACCGGAGACCAGGAGGATGCTTATCAGGTCTACTTCCGCGAGGGTGTTACCTATACGGTGCGCCTTGAGGTGACGCTCGGTTCTATGAGTGAGATGGTTCGCGAGATTGAGCGTATCCTGAACGTTCTCAACAATTCCTACCTTGATATTATTAAGCTGACGGGTACAACCCCCGATGACTACCGCGATTACAGCTTCTACAGACTTCTCCCCGAGACATTGAGCCGCATGAATGCGGAGAAGGCATCCTTGAGAGCGATTTCCTCAGAGCTTCGCGACACTGCAAAGGTTGCTTCTACCTACACAGGTGTTTGTGATAAGCTGGTTGACCTGTTGGAGAGAATGCTGGTTGACGGCGGTTCTCCGATTGCAAAGAACCTGGATGCATACAAGAGCTACGTCGGCTCTCTCGGTACGTTCCTGACCGATGCGAAGACGCAGCCTCTGCAGCTTGACTATTTGATGATTCAGCCCGCCGAGGAGGAAGCACCCGAGGCGACTCCCAATTTCTTCGTTGCATTCTGGCACGAATTCAAGAGCTTTATCCAGAGCTTTTTCCGTGACTACAACAGCATGGGTGCTGTCGAATCGACCGACGAAGAGGTAAGACGTGTCAGCGCATGGGTTCCTTACGGACGTGACCAGGCGAACGTAATTCGTAACCTTTCCACCAACGGATTTACCCAGGAGACCGGAATTGCGGTCGATCTGAAGCTTGTTACGGGCGGTACGCTTCTGCCTTCCATCCTTGCCGGCATGGGACCTGACGTGTACATCGGACTTGACCAGGCAACCGTTATCAACTACGCGATCCGCGGTGCTCTTTATAATATTGAAGCAATCGACGGTATCGAGAAATTCCAGAAGGACGTTTTGATGCTTGATAAGCCCGACAACGAGCGTATCTTCAACGATGCGGCTATGACGGTGCTTAAGATTGCCGATGCGGACGGTGACGATCACTATTACGGACTTCCCGAGAATCAGGGATTTTCGATGATGTTCGTCAGACTTGACGTTCTGGCAGACCTCGGAATTGAAATTCCCAAGACTTGGGACGATCTTTACATTGCACAGTCCGTTCTTGAGTCCAACAATATGGAAATCGGTGTTTCTACCGAGTACAAGTATTTCCTCTATCAGATGGGCGGCAATCTTTGGGCAGATGAAGGTATGAGAATCAACCTTGACTCGAAACAGGGACTGGAAGCATTTGAAAAGATGTGTGCAATGTTCACACAGTATTCCTTCCCCTACACGTACGATGCTGCAAACCGTTTCAGAACCGGTGAGATGCCGATCATCATGGCAGGATATACCGGACTTTACAACCAGTTGAAGGTGTTTGCAACCGAGCTTGACGGTTGTTGGGCATTCGTTCCTGTTCCCGGCTGGCAGTTTGAGGACGGAACCATTAACAACGATTCTATTTCCTCTGTCACCGCAGTGGTTATGATCAGCGCGGCACGCGACAAGGAAGCTACGTGGGATTACATGCTTTGGTATACCGGCAAGGATTGCCAAGCTGACTTCGCAAACGAAATGGTTGCGATCATGGGTGACTCCGCAAAGCACTCTACCGCAAACCGCGACGCATTGATCAGTATGCCTTGGACCTATGACGAGTACACCGAGCTTCTGAAGCAGTTTGATAACCTTGCTTCCGTTGAGAACTATCCCGGCTATTACTTTATCGAACGTTATACAAACTTCGCATTCCTTTCTGCACTCAACGACGGTGCAGATCCCAGCGCTGAGCTTCTCGGCTATATCAACACGATCAATACCGAGATTACCCGTAAGCGTCATGAGTTCGGTCTTGAAACTCTTGAGATCGGACAAAAGCTTTCCACAAAGAGATTGGATCAGGCAACCACCGCTCTGAACGTTCTGGAGGAAAGAGGGCTTGCTTCCAAGTATGAGGATGCGATTGAGGCTGCGAAATACGGAATTGCGAATGCAAACTCCGATAAGCCCGATCTCGATAACATCTTAGGTCTTGAGGATGCTTCCGCTGCCTTTGAGGCTCACCGCGACGAGCTTTGGAACGGCGAGGACATGAAGGAGATCGTGAAGGTCAACGGTGACGTTGTGGAAATGCCTTCCTATTATAGAAACATCGGAAAGCAGACCATGACACCCGAGAGGGGCGGTTATGAGATTGATTCCCTCACTGAGGAAGAGCTGTTGCATTTCATCAGCGTCACGCTGAATGATGCTGCAAAGGCTCTCAGATCCTACATCGGTTAAGTATCTGTAAAGGAGAACATGCAAAATGGCGAAACAAAATGCAGAATATAAAGCTGTTGCCAGAAAAGATATGACCTACCGTCAATGGGTCTGGAAAGAAATGAAGCGTAACTGGATCGCGTATCTTTTGATTGCTCCTTACGTTCTGATCTTTACCTTGTTTACAATCTTTCCCGTCATTCTTTCCTTTGTAATCAGCTTTACTGACTTCAACATGCTTCAGTGGCCGAACTTTGTAGGCCTTGAAAACTACATCAATCTGTTTTTTGCAGATGATATCTTCTTGATTGCTTGTACGAATACGTTGATCTTCGCAGCAATTGTAGGACCTGCATCTTACTTGATGTCCTTCCTTGTTGCTTGGTTTATCAACGAGCTTCCCCCCCGTATTCGTTCGGTAATTACCTTGATTTTCTACGCTCCCTCTATTTCCGGTCAGGTATACATGATCTGGGGTACGCTTTTCTCCGGAGATGCTTACGGTTGGGTCAATGCAACCTTGATCGAAATCGGTATGATCACGGAGCCGATCCAATGGTTTAAAAACGCAGAATACGTCATGCCCTTGTGTATTGTCGTTGCGCTGTGGACATCTCTCGGTCATGCATTCCTTTCCTTTATTGCAGGTTTGCAGGGCGTCGACCGTTCGCTTTACGAAGCGGGGGCGGTTGACGGAGTCAAGAACCGTTGGCAGGAGCTTTGGTACATCACTCTTCCGAGTATGAGACCTCAGCTGATGTTCGGTGCGGTCATGTCCATTACCGGTGCTTTCGGTTTCGGTGGCGTCGTTACCGCGCTCTGCGGCTTCCCCTCGGTTGACTATGCGGCACATACCATCATGCACCATTTGGAAGACTACGGTGGATCACGTTACGAGATCGGTTATTCCTCTGCGATTGCAGTTGTCCTTTTCGTGGTCATGATCGCAGCGAATATGCTGGTCAAGAAACTTCTCTCAAAGGTAGGTTCATAATATGGCAAAAAAGTTAAGAACAAGAAAACATAAAGTCGTATTATCCCGTTCCGCGGGAGGAGATGCCGGCATCACCGTTATTTTGACGATTCTCGGTATTTTCATGTTCCTTCCGATGGTTTACGTGGTTTCTCAGTCCTTTAAGCCTTTGGATGAGTTGTGGATGTACCCGCCGCGCTTTATCGTGCAAAACCCGACGCTGAACAACTACAGAGATTTGTTCACATTGATGAATGACTCTTGGGTTCCGTTCTCGCGTTACATCTTCAATACCGTGTTTACGTCTGTGATGGGTACGTTCGGACATTTGTTCATCGCATCTATGTGTGCTTACGCACTTGCAAAGATCAAATTTCCCGGAGGAGCAGCGATCTTCTCTACCATTCGTACCTCGCTGATGTTCCACTCTACGGTTACGGCAATCACCAGCTTCATGTTGATGAGTGCGTTCAAGATGGTCGATACCTACTGGGCGATCATCATTCCCGCTTGGGGCTATACGCTCGGTCTTTATTTGATGAAGCAGTTTATGGATACCAACGTTCCCGATACGGTTCTTGAAAGTGCCCGTCTTGACGGTGCAAGCGAGATTCGTACCTACTGGACGATTGCGATGCCCATGGTTAAGCCTGCATGGCTGACCTTGATCATCTACTCCTTCCAGTCTCTGTGGAATGCGGGCTCCTCGATTTACATCTACTCTGAGCAGCTCAAATCCTTCAACTACGCGATCGGTCAGATTCTTGCCGGCGGTATCAGACGTGCGGGTGCAGGTGCTGCATCTACCGTGCTTATGATGCTGGTACCGATTCTGGTATTCGTTATCACACAGTCGAACATCATCGAGACGATGGGTTCGAGTGGTATGAAAGACTAAAAGGAGGACAATATGAAGAAAATAACAGCTGTATTGTTGGTAATATTGTCCCTTGCGATGGTCCTTCCCACGATGGTGATCGGAGCCAGTGCCGCATCGGCATATCAGACCTACACATATTCTATTGACGGTGAAGCACTTTATTCACCCGATGCCTATTCTCCCGAAAATGCAATCACCTCCGATAAAATGGGACTTGATCCGGAGCTTCCTCTCAAGGATCCTCGCGACCTTGTGACGGATAAGCAGGGAAATGTGTACATCGCGGATACGGGAAATAACCGTATCGTAATCCTGAATGCATACTATGAGTATCAAGGATCGATTTCCGAATTTATCAACGGTCAGGGTAACAACGACGAGCTTTCCGAGCCTCAGGGTGTTTTCGTTACCGAGGATGAAATTTGGGTATGTGATACGAAAAAGGAGCGTTTGGTTGCGTTCGATAAGAAGGATCGTTCTTTTATCAAGACGATCAAGGCTCCCGAAAGCCAGCTCTTTGACGAGGGGGCGAAGTACACTCCTGTTGCAATGGCAATTGACCAGTACGACAGAATTTACGTCGTTTCCACCTCTACCTATCAGGGTGTCATCGTGATGGACTCCAACGGAGAGTTCGTCGGATTCATCGGTGCTCAGGCGGTTACCATTTCCGCATGGGAAATTCTCTGGAGAAACTTCCAGTCCGAGGAACAGAAGAAGCTGACTGCTTCCAAGACCTCCGTTGCGTATAACAATATCACCATTACGGATGACGGCTTTGTTTACGCTACTACCGCAGCAATCGATGAAAGCTCCGTTATGACAGCGATTACGGGACATTCCAAGGATGGTACTTACATGCCCGTAAAACTTCTCAACCCTGCGGGGGATGAGATCATGCGCCGCAACGGCTTCTGGCCTCCTGCGGGTGAGATCGATATTTTCAAGGTGAACGAGGACGGCACGATGACCGCGACCTCCGGTGTATCCTTGATTGTCGATGCTGCTTGCGGTCCGGAAAAAACATGGACGATTGCGGATAGCAAGAGAAACAAGCTTTATACCTATGATTTTAACGGAAACCTTTTGTTCGCCTTCGGTGAACAGGGCTCCATGCTCGGAAGTGTCTTCAATATCCGCGCGGTTGCGTACCAAGGGGATAAGATGTTGGTTCTTGACGGCGGTCGCGGAGATTCCGGAACGATCAACCTGGTCGTTTATGACCGTACCGAATATGGTGATATGCTGATTGAAGCAATTGCCGCAGAGAACGCATTGGATTACACCTATGCAATTGAATGCTGGGAGAAGATCCTTCAGAGAAACAACAACTTCGATGCTGCTTACGTCGGTATCGGTAACGCACTTTACCGTAGTGCGAAGTATGAAGAAGCGCTTGATTATTACGAAAGTGCATATGACACGGAAAACTGGTCCGAGGCATACAAGATGGTTCGTAAGGATATGATGGCGGATTGGTTTATTCTTGTCGTGGTTGCCATCATTGTTCTGATCGTTGCCATCGGTAAGTTCTTCGGTTGGGCTGCAAAGGTCAACAAGCGTGTCGCTACGGATGGTCGCGTAAAGAAGACCTTCGGCCAGGAGATCCTTTACGGCTTCCATCTGATCTTCCATCCGTTTGACGGATTCTATGACTTGAAGCATGAGCATCGCGGCTCTGTACGGGCATCTTTCGTATTCATTGCGTTGGCGATCGTTGCGTTCTTCTATCAGGGAATCGGTCAAGGTTACGTTCTCAACCCCACAAGAGAGGTGACGACCATCTGGATCCAGGCGATTTCGGTTCTGGTTCCCTTGATACTCTTTGTCTTGGCAAACTGGTGCTTGACAACATTGTTTGACGGTGAGGGAAGCTTTAAGGATATCTTTATTGCATCCTCTTATTCGCTTCTTCCCTTGACGTTCTTGATTATCCCTGCGACCATTGCTTCCAACTGGGTAACTCTTACCGAAGCGGGAATCGTCTCCATGCTGACGGTCATTGCCTTCATCTGGTGTATTTTCCTTCTCTTCTTCGGAACGATGGTGACGCACGACTACTCGCTCTTCAAGAACTTTATCACGATCATCGGTACGATCGTGGCTATGGCATTTATTGTCTTTATCGTACTTCTGTTCGGTATGTTGCTTTCAAAGCTGCTCGGCCTTGTTACCAACATCATTACAGAAATTCAGTACCGTTTCTAAGGACAGATAGGAGGTTATGAAATGAAAATGAAAAGAATACTTTCGACACTCTTAGCTGTCACTCTTTTGATGGGCGCTCTTTCCTCGCTGTCCTTTGTTGAGATTGGTGCGGAAGAGGCTACGGATACCAAGGAAACTGTTCCGATTGATAAATACATCGAGGCATCTTACGCATTCAACTCCCCTGAGGATAAGCTTGATTCCATGACGGTCATGAGCAAAAATGACAAGTATGAGCTTTACGTTGATCTTCAGAGCGGTGAAGTGGGATTGAAGGAGATTTCCAGCGGAAACATTCTTCTTTCCAATCCTTACGACGTTGCTGCCGATAAGGTCAGCCAGGCTGATACGAAGAAGCAGCTCCTTTCCCAGATCGTGATCACCTATACGGATTCTACGGGTAAGTTGAACAATCTGTACAGCTACACCGATGCCGCTCTGAATGACCAGCTCTTGGTGCAGAAAATCAAGAACGGTGTTCGTGTTGAGTATACGATCGGACGTGAGGATACCAGAAAGATGGTTCCGAAGCTGATTTTGGCGGATAGCTTTGAAGAAAACATTCTGGCGCCTCTGAAAGAGGCACTTGAAAAGAATCTCATTACCGAAGATGAATTGATGGTCTTCGAAAACAGCTGGCGCGCAGTTGACGTCAACGATATGAAGTTGTCGATTCGTCAGGCTCACGTTCAGAGATATCCCTTCCTTGATAACTTAAAGGTTGAAAAGCTCGATGCTTCCGGAAATGTGATCATTGACCAAAGAGGCGATACGGTTTACACTTATCCTTGCTTCTACGTTTTCCAGGAAGAGGTTGTTAACGGAATTTCTCTTCTTGAAAGAGAAAACATGATCAAGACTTATACGAACTACACCTTTGAGCAAATGGACGCTGACCATGAGATCACGGGCTATGAGGCAGAGGACGTTCGTTATCCGTTGTTCAAGCTGGCTCTTGAGTATTATCTTGAGGATGACGGCTTGACCGTAAGACTTCCTTGTAACGGACTTCGTTACGATATGGCAACCTACACGCTTGAGAACATTTCCGTTCTTCCTTACATGGGATGCGGAAGCAATCTCAACGCAGGTTTTGTTTACAATAACGGAGAATCTCTTGTAAAAACAGACGGTTACACCTTCTTCCCGGACGGTGCGGGTGCTCTCTTCGGTTACGAAGAATTGAACACCACAACGACAACCACCATTCCCGGAAAGCTTTACGGTGAAGATTACGCTTACCGTAAGCTCTTTGAAATCAAAAATCAGAAGGCGATCCGTTATCCTGTTTACGGTGCTGTATCCAGTGAAGTGATTCATGAGTACTCTTACATTCTGGACGGTGTTGAAAACGCTGTGTCGGTTTCGAATACCGTAAAGGACACCGAGACGGTTCTTGAGGATATTGCAAAGCTCAAGGAGGACGGTGCTACCATTCTCGTTGAGAACATCGGTGAGAATGCATCCGTATATCACCGCGGATTTGTTGCAATGATCGAGGAAGCGGATTCCTTTGCAGAATTGATGCTTGAGCACGGTGGCTCCAAGCATTCCTACAATACGGTTTCCAATTACTTCAATCCGAAGCCCAAGGATTCTTATAACCTTGCCGATGCAATCTCGGTTGCGGGTAATACGACGATGACCGTGGTATCCGACCGTAAGTATACGGGAAGCATGAGAATTCATTATTCAATGCTTTGTGACGAGTCTCGCGCTGAAGCTGCAAAAGAGAATGATTCGAAATTCTCTTACTTTGAGACCTCGTGGCTCGGAATGGCAGAGGCTTATCGCACACGGCTTACGAACGCAGGTGCTTTGACGCGTTTGACAGAGGATGACGTGAAAGCGGATATCCCGCTCTATATCGAAGTTTTCGGTGCTTTGGAAACGCAGCAGACGATTGCTACGATTCCCGTAAACATGATGACTCCGCTTACCTCCTTTGAGGACATCAAGACGATGTACGATGAGCTTGAGGAAGAGGGGATCAGAAATATCAACTTCAAGATGACGGGATTTGCAAACGGCGGTATGTACGCAACCGTTCCTTCTTCCTTGAAGTGGGAGGATGCAGTTGGCGGCGAAAAGGGCTTTGAGGCGTTGGTTGAGCAGGCCGGCGAGATCAACGAAGAAAAAGATCACAACTTTGGTCTTTACCCCGATTTCGATTTTACGTACGTTCACGTGAACACACTCTTTGATGACGTATATCTTCAGGATGACGTTGTTATGAGTATTGATAACCGCTACGCGACGTATAAGCAGTACAGTGCAACGCAGCAGACCTTTGTAAGCTTCTATCAGCTTGCTGTGTCTCCTGCCCGTTATGAAAAGTTCTATACGAAGCTCCTTGAAAATTATGAAAAGTACGGACTCAAGTCCATGTCTGTGGCATCCTTGGGAACGACGCTCAACTCTGATTTCAACGAGGAGAATCCATTTAACAGAGAAGATGCCAAGGAATACACCATGCAAGCCTTTTCCGATATCAAGAAGGCAGGATACTCCTTGATGTCTGACGGTGGAAACGCATATATTTTGAAATATGCGGATCATATTTTGAATGCTGAGCTTGATTCCAGCCGTTATCTTCAGGCAATGGCTTCCGTTCCGTTCGTAGGTGCGGTTCTTCACGGATCCAAGCAGTTTACAGGAACGCCTTTGAACGAAGAGGGTGACGTTCGTTACGCGATGCTTCGTGCAATTGAGAGCGGTGCGGCTCTTCAGTTTATCCTTTCTTATCAGAACACCAATGAGCTGAAGAAGGATTCTTATTTGAGCCAGTATTATTCTATCCAGTATAAGATCTGGAAGGACGACGTTGTCGATTACTACACCGAGCTGAACAACCTCCTGAAGGACGTTCAAACGGATTTGATCGTCGGTCACGAATTCCTTGTCGGTGAGCGTGTGCTTGACGCAGATGAGCTTGAAGCGATTGTGGCTCAGAAGCTGGAGGAGGCGTCCAGACTTGAGGATGTTGCACAAAAGGAAAAGTTAACAGCTGAGTTGATTGCGATTGCAGAGGCATGGACGTTGGCATACAATGCCGATTCCAGAATGCAGGCTCTGCTTGCGGATTTGACTCTCGCAAAGGAAGAGCTGGCTGCCATCGGAGAGATCGATAAGGTCTTTGATTTCTCCTTGGAGATTCCCGCTGTCCTTGAGGCAATGAAGGCACTTGACGAATTCTATGAAGCGAACAAGGAAATGGCAGACGCTGAAGAAAAGTCGAAGGAGTATTTGGATGAGGAGGCTGTCTATGTACAGGCTCTCGCCGATGCGAATGAGGCATTGAATCTTAAGCTCAAGGGGTTGCGCGATTGCACAGAGACCTTTGTAAAGCTTGAGGCAAAGGTTAAGGCGCTTTATGAAAGCAGAGACAGCATCATGGAGGCACTTGATGCGTCTGTCGAGCTTGTCACCAACACCTCTCTCTACGATGATAATCAGGAAAACAGAGATGTCATTCTTGATCAGATTGCAGAGGGTAAGAAGGTTGTTGAGTCTTACTTCGAAGTGATTGACGCTGTATTTGCGGAAGAAGATTTTGCTTATATGGCATCCGTAGCTACGGATGCACTTGAGGCAATCGATGCAAGCTTCTACGATGCATTCGAAGAGAAGGGTGCATATGCCGAATACAAGGAAGCATATTTTGAAGCCTTTGAGGATGAATTCTCTCCGATGTTCTTTGACGAAGAGGATATCAAGGAAATGGTTGCTTCCGAGGATGAAAACGCTTCCGTTGAGGAAGAGAATGAAGAACAAGAGGACTCCTTCTACCATGTTGATAACAGAAAGATCGTTGCTGTTACCTACGGTGAAACCGACGAGAACGGCAATGACGTTCCCACCAAAACCTTCATTCTGAACTACAATACCTTTGCGGTTCGTGTCAACTATCACGGAATCGGTTATATGATTCCGAGCGGCGGATACATCGTGATCGATGTTCCCCAAAATGATTGAGAGAGGAGGGTGTAAGCTATGACAAATGATGTAAAAATTGATGCAGCACAGCCGACGGCTTCCGTAAAAAAGAAGCGTCGAAAGATCGCCTCTCTCGATCGCCGCAAGGCGCGCGCAGGATGGGTGTTCGTCCTTCCTTTCATTATCGGATTTGTTTTGATCTATCTTCCGATGATCTATCAGTCCATTCAGATCAGCTTCAGTGAAATTCTGATAGGAACCTCCGGAGTAGGTAGTTACGAATTTTACAACATTGGATTCAAGAACTATGCGGATGCATTGTTTACAGACCCGCAATACGTACAGATCTTAATCAAAGGCCTTACCACGCTGGCATTCGATATTCCCGCAATTTTGATCTTCTCTCTCTTTATGGCAATTATGTTGAACCAGAAGATGGCGGGAAGAGGAATCTTCCGTTCGATCTTCTTCATCCCCGTTATTCTTTCTACGGGTATTATGGAGAGTGTTGCTGCGGCTGACGTTCTTAGCGGATATATGGAAGGCGGTGCCGGCTCTGAAGCGGAAGAGGGTGTAAACCAATCCGCTCAGCTGATTTCCTCCATGGATTTGCAGGCATTGTTTGCAAATATGAAGGTGGGAACCGAGTTGGTTGATTATATCGTATCGATCATCAATAATATTTACGGTATTGTAAACCGCTCCGGAGTACAGATGTTGATTTTCCTCTCTGCGTTGCAGTCCATTTCTCCTGCAATCTATGAGTCTTGTAAGATCGACGGTGCAACCGGATGGGAAACCTTCTGGAAGATTACGTTCCCGATGATCAGCCCTATGATTTTGGTAAACGGTGTATATACGGTGATTGACTCCTTTACCACTGAAAGTAACCCCGTCATGGTATTTGTACGTGGAAAGTATAACGAGGGCTTCCAGGAATTGAGTACTGCGATGTCTTGGATCTACTTCCTGATCGTTATGCTTTTGGTTGCTTTGGTTGCTGCGATCTTCTCTGCGTTTGTCTTCTATCAACGCAAGAATGACTAAGAAGGGAGGAGTTAAATATGAACGCGCAAAAAGCTAAAAAGAAACCGAGCATGAGAAAGCTTGAAAAACAGGCTCTCCGCGAAAAATATGAGATGCTCCCTTGGAAGGAACGCATGAAGGCGAAATATCTGAATTTCTACTTCTTCCAAAGAGTCGTGATTTGGATATTCCGAATGGTCCTGATGGTCGGTATTTCCTACATTGTTATCTTCCCCTTCTTGACAAAAATTTCAGGTTCCGTAATGGCGCCCGAGGATTTTCTGGACGTAACCGTTCGTTTGATTCCGAAACATTTTTCTCTTGATATTTATCGAGGGATCATTACCGAGCTGAACTATTTCGGCGCATTTGGAAACACGTTCTTGCTCTCCTTTATGTGTGCGATTCTTCAGACGTTTACCTGTTGTTGGATCGGATACGGTTTTGCAAAGTTTAAGTTCCGTGGAAGAAATTTCATTTTCCTTTTGGTCATGCTTACCATGATCATTCCTCACCAGACACTTCAGCACTCTATGTATCTTCAGTTCCGCAACTTCGACGTATTGGGAATCATCCGATTCCTGAACGGCGGCGGTATTGAGATCTTTGGATGGAACGTGAAGGATCTGGGCGAAGGCGTAAAAACCTTCTTTGAAGGGATTGATATCTTTGCGGAGAATCCGATGACCGGAAAATTCGAGATTCCTCTTTGGTATGAGATCGATGAAGAGGTTGCGACGATGGAAATTCGTCAGACCGGTATCAACCTTTCCAAGACCTACGTTCCTATGGTATTGCTTTCCATTGGAGGCTTGGCATTTAAGAACGGTTTGTACATCTTCCTTCTGCGTCAGTTCTTCCGTGGAATTCCGGATGAATTGGAAGAATCAGCCTATATCGACGGTTGTGGTACCTTCCACACCTTCTTCAGAATCATTCTTCCTCTTTCCATCCCCATGCTGATCACGGTATTCTTGTTCTCCTTCTGCTGGCAATGGACGGACGATTTCTACGTAGCACTTTTGAACACCGGTTCTTCCGAAGCAAATATGCTGGTGGATCTTGTCAATCTGGTTCCCGAATCCTTGCAGTTGAATTATGCAGGAAAGGGATTGTATGAAACTGCGATCAGAAATACGTGCGGTTTGATGATTATTTTCCCGTTGGTGATTCTGTATGCCTTCTGCCAGAAGTTCCTGGTACAGGGTATCGAGCACTCCGGTATCGCAAACTGATACGTCAATTTCAAAAAAATAGGGCTGTCATATCTGACTTCCCACACGGGGGTGTCTCAAATTTCGATTTGAGACACCCTCTCATTTTTGTATCAAAATGTGTTTTTGACCATTGCAGATAAAAACAAGGGGCTGCCTCAAATCGACGATTTGAGACAGCCCCTCGCGCGAAAAAGGCGACTGTAGGCTTTTTTGCGCCGGGAAATTTGCGGTTTTCGCTTAAAAATACTATAAAATTTGATAGAACGATGGGCGAAAATGACGGTGTCGAGCCGTCA
>JAZSMX010000131.1:0-7745 GCA_045536125.1 Eubacteriales bacterium
GGGGTATCCCTCTCCTTTGCCGCTCCGCGCCCCCAAAAACTAGCGCTTCTCGCCTAAATCTGTCTCGCCCTTTCGGCGGACACATTTGACGAAGAAAAGGGAAAGGAGACTTACAGTGAAGATCGGTGAGATCAAAATGGAAGCATTGAGGCTGATGTTTCTCCCCGTCGGCGATCTCACCCCCGCGACACTTGACGAGGGGGAGGGGGATCGCACCGTGGGAGAGTATCTCAAGCGCATGCCGGGGGCGATCAACCGTGCCTTGGGAGACATTGAGGGGAGAGACGTGCTTCCGCTCTGTCGCCGCGTGATTGAGGCGGGTGAGTGGGAGAGGCGCGGAACGTTTTCTCTCTTGCCCCTTTCAAGGCTTGGGGATTGCTTCCGCGTCGTAAGGCTCTACCGCACCGACGGAGAGGAAGCTCCCACGGAGCTTTCGGTGGGGATCGAGGGGGAGCTTCTCGTTGCCACGGGGCTCGGCTCGGGGGAGAGGACGGTGCTTTTGTACCGTCCGCGCCTGCAACGGGTGCAGCCTTACGAAAACGAAGCGGAATTGGAGGGAGTCCCTGACGGGATTGCCGCTCTCATTCCTTATTATATCAAGGGAGAGCTCTTCCGCGAGGATGAGCCGAACGAGGCGTCCGTCGCACTCTCCCGATACGAGACGGCGCTCGCCCGTCTTGCTCTGATGAACGAGGAAAGGATTGCGGATGCCCCCGTTTACGTGCGTGCGGTGTATTCGCAGGTGGAGATATGAGTGCGTCGGGTGCATCCTCCGTCAAGGAAAAAAGACGGGTTGAGATCAGGGACTTTTTGGGGATGGATTTTACCTCTTCCCCCACGTCTGTCTCTCCGCAAAGAGCGGTCTCGGGGAGCAACTGGGAGCCCGTGAACGGCGTCAACCGAAAGAGGCGCGGAGTGGAGCAGATCTATGATATGCTCGGAGGACGCATCAACGGAATCTTCCCCTACGTGCGACGCGACGGAACAAAGGAGCTGATCGTGTACGCGGGGACGCTCTTTTATTCCATCCACCGCGAAACGGGCGAGGTGCGTGAGATCCCCATGAAAAATACGGTGGGGATTTTGCCGTCGGGCTGCGTGGATCGCCGCTGCCAGGGCTTTTATTCGGAGGGATACCTCTATTTTGTCGGCTGTGGGATCTTTCTTCGCTACGGGCTCTTCGATGGCGCGTACGAGATCCGTACCGTCGATCCTTATATCCCCGTCACAACGGTGGGCATCGGATGCACGGAGAGTGCCGACAGCGCAAGAGAAGCAAAGGAGCTTGTCAACCTTCTGACACCGGTGCGGAAAAATACGCTCTACGGACATGGAAGCGCCGCGAGGTGGAGATTGGACGCTCCGATTGCCACCAAAACCGACGTGACGGTGGCGGTGGAGATTCCAAAGGGGACGGGGACGGTGTACGAGGTCTACCGAAACGACGGAGAGAATGCGGATTCCCTATATAATGCGGACGGCTCGGTCGTTGGCGCGGTCTTCTTTTCGGAGGGAGCAATCTCCCTGCTTGGGAACACCGCCCCCGTGGGAAACGTCCCCAACATCACCGTGACCTTTACGGCGGGAACGGGAGGATTCGGCGGCGCGCGGCACGGCGGAATGACTTGGATCTACGGCTGCCGCTTCGGCTGCCTGTTCGGTGTGGGAGGAGCAGAGGACCGTCTTTTCCTCTCGGGGAACCCCGACACTCCCAACACGGTCTATTTCTCCGAGCGTCGGGATTTTACCTATTTTCCCGATCAGTTCACGGCGGTGCTTGGGACGGATGCCTTGGCGGTGACGGGATTTTTACCGCTTGCCGACAGCGCGCTGGCGGTCTTTAAGGAGGAGGACGAGCGGGAATCCTCCGTCTATTACGTCAAGGGGGAATACCGCTCCTTTTACGGTGAGGACGGAAGCTTGAAAAGAACCGTGCCCGTGTTCAGCCTGTCCGCCTCGGGCGCGGGGGAAAGTTTGGTCTCTCCCTATGCGGTGGGAATGCTTGGGGGAGATGCTTTGATCCTTTCCGGGAAGGGCGTCTTTGCGATCGAGCTTTCCGAGGGCTTTTCCACCGACGTGCGTCTGACACGCTCACGCAGCTACACGGTCAAGGAGCGGCTTGCGGGCGAGGAGCTTTCCGAGGCGGTTGCCGCGACGGACGGAGACCGCTTCTATCTTTCGGTGGGAGGGCATTGCTATCTTGCCGACAAGAAATACACCTACCGCAACCGAACGACGGGACAGATTGAATACGATTGGTGGTACTGGGAGAATTTTAACGCGCGCGTGTTTGCTCACGTGGACGGGGAGCTTTGGTTCGGCTCGGAGGATGGCGGCATCTTTCGCTTTTCCTCTCAATGCAAGGACACAAGCTTTCTGACGGGGGCGGCGGGGGACGTCGGCTTGGATTACAGCCAAGGAGGATTTTCGCTCAACAGAATTCTCTTCCTTCGCGCGTATCAGGGACAGCGCATCCGCCTTCTGACCGAGGGGGTGATGGGGCGCATCCTTCGGGGCTGCCTTCGCATCGAGGGAAGAAAAATTTTCGTGGACGAGAAGAGCTTTCCGCTTCTTTCCGAGGGGCTGGGCGTCTACGTTGCCTCCCTTGGTTCTTCTGCCTTGAAGGAGGGGCAGCTCTACTACGTTTGCGACGTGGATCGCGCCGCGCTCTCCTTTTCGCTTGCCGCTGCGAAGGGGGGGAGTGCTGTGAGCCTTACGGGGCTTGACACCTCATTCTCCGTTTACGTGGAGCTTTCGGGGAGAGATTTGTATATCGGGCGCAAGTCCTTGTCCAACGAGGTGATTTTTGTGCGTCTTCATCCCGAGGGGCAGGACGTGATGACGGAGAACTACTTCCGCCCCTCGGAGGCAGGGGGAGAGGTTCGCATCATTCCCGTCGATCCCATCTGCCGCTTCTTTACCGAGCGGAGCATCAAAGCGTCCTGGGAGACGCCGCCCATGGATCTTGGGGAGGCGCTTTCCTTCAAGGATCTCTTTTCCGTGACGATTGCGGCAAGGGTTTGCGAGGGAGATGCCTTGACGGTGGGATACCGCACCGAGGAGCGCTCGGATGAGACGTTCCTGGATCTTTGCGAGGCGTTCTCCTTTCTGCAAACGGACCTGACGGCGATTTCCTTTTCCGGAGATACGCAAGAGGCGCTTTGCATCCCCATGCGCGAGAAGAGCTTTGAAAGAATCCGCTTCTTTTTCTCCTCCGACACCGCCTCTCCCACCGAGGTCTACAGCGTGGGGGGCATCTATAAGATCAACAAACCAAAGAAGGGAGCTATGTAGTGGAGAACATTCAAAAAACGACGGAGGCTGCGCGCTATCAGATGCGCCGCGCCTCGGCAATGGAGCTGCCCGACCGTCCGAGTGCCGCGGGAATGAGCGCGACACAGATCAAGCGCGCGCTCTGGGCACCGATGTTAGGAGTGGAGCATTCGCTTCTGTCCGAGCAGGATCGCATCGTGGACGAGACCAACGCGGCACTCTCGTCTTTGGATGCACGCCTTGGGGACGTGGGGGTGACCGAGGAATATTTCGGGGAGGGCATCAGCGTGACCGAGATGCTGGCAACCCTCTACCAAAGCCTTACCGAGGCGGTCGGAGTCCTCAAAAGCGAGGCACTTGCCAGCGTGGGAGATCCCACCCTGGAGCTTGCGACCGATCGCCAGGATTTGCGCGGTGCTGTCAACGAGCTTTCCGCTCAGCAAAAGAGCTTGACAGAATTGATGATCGTCGCGCACAGAATTCTCGGATGCTTTGATGCGACGGGTGCCTTCGGTCTTGTGGGGGACTTAAGGACACTTGGCGACCTTGGACGGACGGTTGTGGGCGCGCTCCGACTGTTGGACGAAAGGATCGCCGCCGTGGATCACCGCGCCGTGGAGGCGCTTCGGGGGCGACTTACGGAAATTGAGGACTGGATCGAGCGGCAATATGAATTTATGGAGCTTACCTCCGAGGACGGGCAGATCCGAGTCCCGAGAAGTGCGCGCCGCTACGCGCAGATTTTGGAGCTTGGCGGTGCTTATTCCACGTTTCAGGTTTGGCAATTCTATGAAAATCACGTGGTCAATTATCCCATACAGCTTCTCTCGGACACGGGAAGAGAGCTTTGGTCACTTTCCGAGGAGGTGGAAAGGGAGCTTCTCAAGCTGAACGGATTCGGTATCGGCGGAAATTCCATTGTCTTTGAGGACGGAAGGGTGTACTATCGGCAAACGACAAAGGTTGTGGAATCCGCGGAGGCGCTTGGCGAAGGTGAGGAGGAGATCGACTGGATCTATGATCTTTACAAGCAGGTGCGTCTCAAGGAAGCGATCGTGACCGACATCACGGATTGGTTTTCCCATGACGGAATCATAGACCTTGACGGAAGTGAGGGAATCGTGGTCGTTCCAAAGCATTCGGAGGAGGACGTCAAGGGGAGAATCTCCCCCGATGCGTATAGCCCGGAGGACGGGTATTACTATGGAGCGCTCACGGTACGTGTGGGTGTGGAAGCATGCTGACGGGAGGTGACGGAATGAAGGCATATCAGATCGAATTGATCAAGAGAAACGGGACGGCGGAGCGGCACTACCCCCGTCTTGTCACAGAGAAGCTCCGAGAACGGTACACCATTGATGAGGAGCTTGCCATCTTGAGACAGCGCGACGAAAAGCCCGAAGAGTTTGCGCGCTATTACGAATATGCCGAGGCGTGTAAGCGCGAGGCACGAGAGATCCTTATGTTGGAGGTGGAGACGTGAAACGGTTACGGATCGGCATTTTGATAGGCACACTGCTCGCCATTCTTCTCTCCCTTTCCGTGGGAGCGGAGGAGACGGCGGTTGCGGGAGAGGAGCTTTTGAGGGAAGAGGGAACGTCCTTCTCCTTTTACGACCTTGACGCGGCGCGTGCATGGTTTGAAGAGCGCGTGCTGCCGAATCTGACCTCCACGCTTCTCATCATCGGAGTGGGGCTGTTGGAGCTGATTCCCGCAATCCGCTCCCTGCTCAAGGCGCGACAAGCCTTTCAGAAGAGCGCGCGTGACGCGGAGGCTTATACCGAGGCGAAGATCGAATACGACGCAAGAGCCGAGGAGCGGGAAAAGAAATTTTTGGAGCGGTTGGAGGCATACGACAGGGAGATCGAGCGCACGCGCGAGGAAACGCGGCGCGCGACAGAGCGCTTTGAAGAGATCGCCGGGAGCTACGCGGGGCTTCTTCGGGAGAGTGAAGCGCGCCTTGGAGATACGCTCCACCACGTGGAGGGGATGGCAAGGAAGACCGAGGAGATGGTCTATCTCGGAATGAGCAACAATTGCGAGCTGGTCAGAAGCGGCGTGGCACGCAAAATCGCAGAGGTGGAGGAGAGAGAAGATGACGAACAACGAGACGCAGACGAAATCTCAGAATAAACGGAAGCCAACTCTTAGAGGGGAGCGGACAAAGCTTTTCTTCCTCACGCTTTTTGGGTTTCTCTTTTCGATCCTCCCCCTTGCGATCCTCTTTGCCCTTCGGTGGGAGGGCTACGTCACGTCCGTCCCCGGGGGAGCGATCCGTCTCTCCCTCGGTGGGGGCATGATTGCCGTGCTGATCCTGCTCAAGGTCTTGGGGAAGCTCAAGCTTCCCTCACGACTTTGCGTGATGGCACTCTCGCTTGTGGCGGTGTATCTTCTGGAGGCGGTGCTGCGGGATCTTGCGCTCGTCCTTTGGATGGCGACCTTGGGGGAAGCGGTGGACGCGTTCCTCTTCGCCCCCTTTGTGCGGCGCACGCGCAAGAGCATTTCGATCATGCAGCAGGCGGATGCCACCGCGGACCGCGTGGAGGAGCTGCTCAAAACCTACGTGAAAGGAGCGTAAACCATGGAAGAAAAAAACATTGCGGAGCGGATCAAGCACGTATTCCGCTCCTACTTCGGCTACCTTGCCGTGACGCTCGTTTCTCTGACCTACGTCGCCGCGTCCTTCATTACGGTCAGCGCGACGGGGAAGAGTGTCGGAGAGATCATTGCCGACGGCGTGATCGCCTTCCTTGTCGGAATGCTGATCAACCGTATGTTTGAAACGCAAGGGGTGATCAACGGAGACGCGGACGAGCGCGTGATCCTTGCCAATTCGCGGCATGCGAATATGGTGGATAGCGTCGCGCCTTACCTTGACGTGCTGGACGATTGGTGCGACGTCAAGAATGCTGAGGCGCTGGCAAGGGCAAGGCGGCAGTATCTTTCGCGCTACGGAATGCGCTACCGCGATTATTTTGAAGCCGACGGCACGCCCATCCCCCCGAAGAAGAGTGTCTATCGCGGATTTCTTGCGCATCTGAAGCACCGAAAAGAGATCCGCGAGGAGGGACGGAGACTTTATCGCTTTGAGCGCGCCCTGCATCTGAAGCTGAGCAAGCTTTCCGCGGGAATCCTCATCAGCGATTCGGGAACTCCCGCCGATCCTTATTTTCTCGGACGGAGCAAGCGGGAGTATTCCTCGGAGAGCGCCAGACGCGACGTTTGGTCGAAGCTCTCTACCGCCTTTTTGTTCGGTTATTACGGGGTGCAGCTCATCACGGGCTTTTCGGTGGCGGATTTGATCTGGACGGTGCTTCAGCTCTCCTTCTTTCTTCTGATGGGAGCGATCAAGATGGAGCAATCCTATCTCTTTGTGACCGACGAATACCGCAGCCGCGTCAATAAAAAAACCGATATTTTGCAGATGTTCAGACTGTATCTTGGAAAGGAGAAGGAACGGGATGATCCGAAAGTATAAGACAACCTCCAAAGAGGAGGTGCGAGCACCGAATGCCGTGGCGGCATGGAAGAACAGCGGCGGCGCGTTCTTTCGCAAAACGAAGGAGGAGGATACCTCCGAAGCGCTGGCGCGCTACAAAAGACTCACTCAGGAGGCACAGGAGGAGTACAAAAAGGCGGGAGAGAGCCTTCAGAAGGCGACCGACGAACGGCTTCGTCGCGCGGCGGTGGACTATGAGCTGCTCAAAAAGTATCTTCCCCTCCAGAACGAGCAGGCGGGGCTGACGGGGCTCGGAGTGAGTGAAAGCGCATCGATCGAAGCGCGCAACGGGTATCTGGGGCGTGTCGGAACGATCGAGAGCGAGGGGGCGGAAGCCAAGGCGGAGCTTGACCGCGCCTACCGTGAGGAGAAAAAGGCGCTTGACAAGGAGTACAAGGAGGAGAGGCAGAAGGAGCAGGAGGCGATTCGCAAGAATCTGAAGGAATCGCAGGACTTCGCCTATGAAAGTGCCATGGAGATGCTGAAGGAGGAGAGATTCTCGGAGTTCGAGGAATTGGATCTGCTCTTGGAGCAGATGAAGCCGCGCGTCAGAAGTGATCAGTACGAGCAGATTCTGAACTACGTCAATTACTACAAGAGCCACCCCGACTACATCGCGCGCGACCGCATGATCAAGGAAGAGCAGCAGACGAACAGAGGAAGGTGAGAAGATGTTGCTTCGCAACATGAAATGCGCTGGCGCGCATGAAATGACGGTGTCGTGAAATGTTGCTTCGCAACATGAAATGCGCTGGCGCGCGTGAAATGACGGTGTCGTGAAATGTTGCGGTGCCACGTGAAATGCGCTGGCGCGCGTGATGACAATCCCCCGGGGCGCGCCTCCTTGAAGCCTCCCTCCGGGAGGGAGGTGGCATTTTCGCAAGAAAATGACGGAAGGAGAGCGCGTGCATTTTGGGGAAAGGTGTGTAAGGAAGTCGGAGGCCAAGCGGTCTTAGGAAGACAACACTTGAAA
>JAZSMX010000015.1:0-12197 GCA_045536125.1 Eubacteriales bacterium
CACTTGAAACCAACTCCTTGGCTCACAGAACGACATGGCTACGATCCGACTTGTTCGGTATCGGAAGAATGTGCCACATCGCATTCTGGGAGCCCCAGTTCGCAGAGGACTATGCTTCGGTTGAAGAGTGGAAAAAGGCACCCTACCGCATCGGCGCAAAGCTCCATCCCCTCACAATTGAGCAGAACGCGCTCACAAGCTTCAAGAGCCGCACGACTCTCGTTCCTTGCCGCGCCAACACCATAGGCCCCGGACTCTTCCTCCAGGCTGATTACATCATCGGCGGATGCGACGGAACACTCGGACGCGGTATGCAGTGGCAGGGTATGTCCTTCCTCACTACTCTTCACTACGGTCCCGATATGAACATCACCTCGACCTTTATGCCTACCCTTCCCGGTAAGCTCTTCTACCTCAAGGATCTCGCAGGTCCCCTCGTCGCGGAGTGTAACTGATATGACGGGCGAAATACATCTTTGGGGCAAAAAGGTACTCCTTGATAAGTCCCCCGTAGTTTTCAAATATCAGCCCGGAGAGGATTGGCTTGAGCATTGGGAGCCCAAAACGGGAGAGTGGAAGTGTGAGGATGGCTATCTTATAGGGGCAGAACGCAAAAGCACCGCAGCATTGCTTATCAGTAAACGTGAATACGGCAACGCTATGATGCTCTCCTTTACCGTGCAGGCGATCCCTCCCGCAACGCGCGACCTCAACGCATTCTATTTTGCAAAGTGGAACGACGAGACCAATTTCCTTGGCGAATCCTACGTCTGCGGCGTAAACGGTTGGTATGAGCACAGAAGCGGTATCGAGCGTGACGAGCAGGACGGAAGAGTCACTCTATACACCTCCACCGCCCTCTACAAATATCAAACCGGCGATTTCATAAGGATCGACGTCGGTTGCATAAACGGTCATTCCTTTATGATGGTCGACGGTGAAATGGTCACTGAGCTTCAGGATCCCAATCCGATAGCCCCCGGCAAAGTCGGCTTCTCGGCATATTGCACACAGCTCAAGATCAAGGATATCGAGGTCAGAGAGCTCTGCTGGGAAGAGTTCCCACAGACATACGAATCTGAATTCTGATCGCACATAAATAAGGACGGCTTTCTCTTCAGCATTGGAGAGAAAGCCGTGTTTTTTATTCATTCGGATAAATAACTGACGAGCGGTATTCGGTAAGCGTCATGCCTGTTTTTTTCTTGAAAAGCCTTGAAAAATAGTGTATCGAGCTGAATCCGAGCTCATCGGATATCTGCGTGAAGTTCATCTCGTTCTCGCGGATGTATTCCTTCGCCTTTTCGATCTTCATGTTGTTGAAGAAATCGGTGACTCCGCAGCCAACGTCGCGTGCGAACAGCTTTTTAAGTCCGCTCTCGCTGAGCAGAAAGTGCTTTGCGATCTGACTTACCGACAGGCTTGTGCGGATATTCTGCTCCATATATTTCGCGATCTCTTTAATTCGGTCGGGCAGACTTTCGTAGTACATCGGAGAGAGAAGTCGCGTTCCTATCGATATTCCGCTCTCACTGCGGCGGAGCAGAGTAATGAGAAACTCCTCAAGCAGATTAAAGGTCATCTGCACGGCACCGATAGGTGCGCTTTCCTTCCCTGTCATTCCTGTTATCGGTGGTTGTTTTTCTATCGGCGAATAGGCACTGAGACCTTCACGCAAAAGGATTGAGAGCAGCTTTCTTTCCGCGCTGTTGAGAGCGATTATCTTGTTTTTAAAGTATTTCATCGCCTTTGAGTTTGAAACGAAGCTGACGACCGTGTGATTGGGTGCTGAGAGCTCTCTTGCCTCGAGCGAATGAAATTCATTCGGTTGAAAAAATATTAGCTCGCCGCTCTTTAGCAGATACTCCTTACCCTCGATCGTAACCACCATGCATCCCTTATCTATGTAGTTGAACTCCCAAAAATCGTGCGATTCTCCTCCGAAAACAAAGTTAGAGGAATTCTCAAAATACAGCACGGTCACTATCTTGCTGACGTATATTTCCTTTTTATTTGCCTGTCTGACAAAAACATCTGACATATTCTACCCTTCTTTTTGGTACGATTGTGCAAATATATGGGATAATTCTTCAAAGACATTTGCACAAATACAGTGTATCATAAAAATGAAGAGTTGTCAATACGGCAATCTGAAAAATTATGCCGTAAGGTCAATCTTGGTATAACGGAAAATAAAATACATAAGGAGAAAAAGATGAAAAAGGGCATTAACATCTGGAGCTTTACAAGTGGTACGCTCCTTGATAAGTTCAAGCTCGCCGCAGACGCAGGCTTTGAGGGCATCGAGGTCGCGATCTCGGACGTAGGTGAGCTCGGTCTTGACGTAACTCATGAGGAGCTTCTTAAAATCAAAAAGGCAGCAAACGATCTCGGTCTTGAGATCTACTCTGTCTGTAACGATCTCGTATGGGGCAATTCCCTCACCTCCCCCGATCCCGAGGAAAGAGAGAGAGCAAAGAAATTCGTACGCCGTCAGCTTGAGGTCGCATCGATCCTTGGAGCGGATACCGTACTGATCGTTCCCGGTGTCGTTTCCGCCTCGTTTGCGCCGCACTTCGGAGTTGTTGACTACGACGTCGCTTACGAGCGCGCCTTTGAAAGCATCAAGGATCTGATCCCCGACGCCGAGCGATACGGCGTTGTGATCGGCATTGAGAACGTATGGAACAAGTTCCTGCTCTCTCCCCTTGAGATGCGTGACTTCATCGACAAATTCGAAAGTCCTTGGGTGCAATCCTACTTTGACGTGGGCAACGTTCTCTTGACGGGTTACCCCGAGCAGTGGATCAAGATCCTCGGCAAGCGCATCAAGAAGGTACACTTCAAGGAATTCCGCACCGCCATCGGAACGCTTGACGGCTTCGTCGACCTGCTCGCAGGCGACGTAAATTGGGACGCGGTTGTCCGTGCGCTGGAGGCAGTCGGATATGACGGATGGGTAACGGGAGAAATGATCCCCGCTTACGCGCAGCATTCCGAGCAAATCATTTATAATACATCAAATTCTATGGATAAAATTTTAGGGAGGAAATAACAATGGTAAAAATCGGTCTGATCGGATGCGGATTCATGGGATCCATGCATGCAAATTCTTACAACATCATCGACGGGGTACAGGTAACGGCAGTTGCCGACATCCGTCGCGACAAGGCAGAGGAGCTTGCCAAGCTCTCGGGTGCGGAGATCTACAGTGACGGTATGAGCTTGATTGCGAACGCGGATGTGGATGCCATCGACATCTGCCTTCCTACCTTCCTTCACACCGAGCACGCGATTGCGGCAATGCACAAGGTAAAAACCGTATTCATCGAGAAGCCGGTTGCCTTCTCGCCCGAGGAATGTGACGCTCTTCTCAAGGCACAGGCAGAGACCGGTGCCGGTGTCCAGGTCGGTCAAGTGGTTCGCTTCTGGGACGAATACGTGTATCTCAAGGACGCGATCGACAGCGGAAAATACGGCAAGGTGATCAACGCCGTATTCAGACGTCTCTCTCCGAGACCTACGTGGACCTGGGAAAACTGGGATCTTGAGCTGACACGCTCTCACGGTGCTGCACTGGATCTCCACGTCCACGACACCGACTATATGCTTCATGCCTTCGGTAGGCCTCAGAAGTACAACACCGTTCTGGCGCATGGCGGTGAGGGCAACAGCTACATTATGACCGTTGCAAACTATGACGGCTTTGCGGTAACGAGCGAGGGCACGTGGGATCTTCCCGCTTCCTTCCCGTTTGAAATGGCATTCCGCGTCACCTTTGAAAAGGGTGTCCTGGAGTACACGAACGCAGGCTTCACCTTCTACACCGACGAGGGAGCAACGCCTATCAAGCTGGAAAAGAAGGAAATCGCGGTGAAGGGTGGCGGAAATATTTCCGACCTTGGCGGCTACTTCAATGAGCTTGACTACTTTGCAAGCTGCCTGATCGCAGGAAAGAAGCCCGAAAAGGCAGGACTTGCAGACGCATGCGCCTCCGTCAAGTTCATTTTTGAGGAATTGAACAACGCAGGAAACGCAATCCTCTGATGCATCATAAAAAACGGAAGCCCTATAGAGCGTTGCTCTAAAGGACAGTTTTTCAGTAATACGGTATATCTCGAAAGAGGTATGCCGTATTTTGCGTTTGTAGACACAAACGCAGTGCTTCGTCAGGAAAATTGACAAAGCATAGATGAACATAAAAAAGGCTCCCTTTACACAAGGGAGGCTTTCGTGCTAACCGTTATGTATGCGTAATCTGTTTCAAATTCATTTACGATTTTAAGCTTTGATATTGATAAATAACTGCGTATATCGTTAGGGTTATCGGGATAAATTTTTATTTTTCTATCTCCCATATCGATATACTCATTCTGATTTTTATCGATTGATAAAACGAAAAGTCCGTTATTAGTCATCAAAGAAGCAATTTTTTGTATAGCTGATAATTTATCCTGTATGTGCATAAATGTCAACGACGAGTATATTACATCAAACTGTGCCTCAAATTCACAAGACATAAAATCATCGCAAACAAGCTTTATATTTTGATACGTTGATAAATTTTCAGCAGCTCTACAAATTGTCTTTTCGGAAATATCTATTCCACACAAGCTTTTACATTTTGGTGCAACTTTTATGGCAAGTCGCCCTGTTCCTATTCCTATTTCCAAAACGGATTTACTTTTATTAAGCTGCATACTCTCTATAAACTTATCTCCGTCCCACTTGTCCATATAATCTCTCAAAGGTTTAGGATCACGAGCAGGGTCATTATTTTCGTCAATTAGCTTGTTATAATGTTCAATCGTCTCTCTCATAACCATCTTCCTTTTTTCTTTAAAATTATTGTCTTTATTATAACACAAAAACCGCAGAAAATCAATCTGCGGTTTCTGTTTTTTCTGTCGGTAGGTAAAACTGTCCTTAAGAGCAATGTTCCATAGGGCTTCCCTTTTTTTATTTTGAAGATCTGTACTTTTTAATATATTGCGTCGGTGTGATTCCCATATGTGCCTTAAACTGTCGGCTGAAAAAATAGACGTCCTTGAATCGGCAAAGCTCCGCGACCTGCGTGACGGTATAGCGTCCGAGGCTCAGAAGCTCGCACGCATGATTCATTTTCATCTGGATGACGTACTGCCTTGGAGACACCCCGTATTTTTCGCGGAACAAGCGGTTAAAATAGGAAACGCCCATGCCGCATGACTGTGCTAGCTCCTCCGTATACAGGTCCTTTGACAGAAATTCACCTTGGATTTTCTGAACCGCAGGTCGGATTCTTGCATCGTGCGAAAGAGGAGTATAGTTTTTCTTTTGAAGCTCTGCAAAAATACCGTACAGGATGGAAAGGCACTCAAAATAGTATCCCTCCTCCTTCCCCACCCACGTCGCAAAAATGCGTTTGAACATGCGGGAAAGATTCTCCCGATCGGAAGCATCCAAAACAAAGGCGAGGTCCGCGACAGGACGGTCGGCGGTGAAAAAAACATCGATGCACTCTCCGCGCTCCCGTCGCACCACGTCATAGCGTGACACACGGCTCTGCGGCAGAAAGCGAACGGTGCCCGGCTTCAACTCAAAGATCTGATCGTCAAAATAATTGATCGCATCTCCCGAAAAGTGAAAAATCAATTCGTTGGTATCGACATCCGTTGAAAAGGAGGTCCTCACCTCGGGATATTCCTCTTTCCCGACCAAAATCACACATTCAATTCCCGTAATTACAAAATCCGAATGCAAAATACCACCTCCCGACGCTTTCAATTGTACCATATCTGTGTTGATTTTTCAACAATTTTATATTTTTTGTGGTGAAAAATGCAAAACACACTGTTTGTTCATTTACAAGACGGGGGCTTGTTGATACAATAAGAAAAAAACAAGGAGGCAACCGAAATGAATGAGAGAATCAAAGCGTTGGAAACGCTCGCCATGGTAGAGGGGGGCATGAACGTTCATCCGATACAAACAGCATACGATCGAATGGATCTGCTCTTACCCGATGAGGAAAAGAACGTAAAGCGGATCTGCGAATACATATTGAATCAGCAACCCCTCTTGACAAAGTACTCTGCCTTCACCGGCTTTTTCCGTTTTGACGGCAGCGTGATCGGTGATATATTCAACCGCTCGGGGCATCCCAACACAGATGCGGTGATGAGTGAATTTTACTGCAAGCATATCGACAACCTTTCCGCAATGGATTGGCAGCACAGCACCTCGGATTACAGAAACGTGCTCAAGGTCGGTATGATCGGAATCATCGAGGAAATCGATGCCTCCGTATCCCGCCACACAGATCCGGAAAGGATTTCTTTTTTAACGTCCTTAAAGAAAATCGCACAAGCCTTTATTTTATGGATGAACAAGTGTTCGACTCTAACAAGCGAGTTTGCAAAAAGCGTAGCGGAGCCCGAATATCGAAAAAATTTGGAAAAGCTCTCCGCCTCACTTCTGAACGTATCCCAAAATCCGCCCAAAAGCTTCTATGAGGCTGTGCTTACGGTATACGTTTGCTTCAGCATGAATCCCGACAGCCTGGGAACGTTGGACCGCTATCTGTCCGACTTCTATTTTGAAGACGTCGCCAAGGGGATTTTAACCCGCGACGAGGCAAAGGAATACCTGCAAGAGTTGTTTTTGATGGTTCAGAACGCAACGCCGTTTGATTCCTCCAATTTTACAAAAGGCGGGCAATCGCATTTTTGTATCGGCGGACGTGATGAAAACGGAAAGGACTGCTACAACGAGGTATCCGAGCTCATTGTCGAAGCGCTCATGGAGCTTGATACCCATATTCCCGAGGTCACATTGAGGTGGACCAATGACACCCCCACGGAGTGCCTCCGTCACCTGCTGGAGCTGGAAAAAGCAGACAAAAACAAACGCATTGCGTTTACCAACGATGACAGAAGAATCGACGCCTACACAAAGGTCTGTGGCATCCCGTACCGTGAAGCTATCAACTATTCGCTGGTGGGCTGCAATGAACCCGCATTGCTTGGCGGTATGTGTGCCAGCACCTCTCACAGCAATCTTGCGCATCCTTTGGAATGGGTGCTTCACCACCGATCGGACGAAATCGAAAAGGCGGAGACCTTTGATGCGTTTTACGCCATATTCAAGGATCAGCTCTACTCCGATCTGGATCAGATCTACCATTATGACGATCTGTATAATTTGGGGCGCGGAAAAGATATCAGCTACGTGAGCTGTCTGTTTATGAACGGCTGCATTGAAAAGGGAAAAAGCATTACACAGGGCGGTGTGAATTACGCGATTTCCACGATCATGTTCGTTGGAAACGTGACGGTCATTGACAGTCTCTCGATCATCAAGCAATTCGTCTTCGAAGAAAAAAAGCTGACCATGAGCGAATTGATCCGCGCGCTTCGCGCAAACTGGCAGGGCTATGAGGATTTGAGAACCGTGATTCTCAAAAAGGGCTGCTTCTTTGGAAACGACGACGAAATCTCCAATGACGTGGCAAAACGGTTTTACGATGATCTTTACGAATATCTCAAGGACAAACGAACCGTTTACGGCTATCCCGCTCTGCTGGGAGACCATACCGGATACGCATTGCATTTCAAATGGTACGGGGAAAACACGTTGGCAACGCCGGACGGAAGATACAGCGGAGAGCCTCTCAGCTACGGTCTTTCCCAAACCAACGGTCGGGCAAGGAACGGTCTGACCGCGTTGATGAATTCCCTCGTCAAGCTCGATGAGCACGGAATTTCCAGCGCAACGGTAACGAACTTCAACCTTGACGATTCCTACGTCAAAGACAGCGCATGCTTTGTAAAAACGGTGAAGCTGCTGGAAAGCTTCTTGAAAAACGGAGGCATCCAGTTCCAGTTAAATCACACCGACTACGATACGCTGGTTCAAGCCAAGAAATGCCCCGAGGAGCACCGTCATCTGAAGGTAAGAGTCACAGGATATTCGGATTACTTTACAAATCTCAACGAAAACATTCAGGATTCCATCATTCAACGGTATCAAAAAATATAATTTTTCAAAAGCAAAGCACAATTTTTCGTTTTCCTATGCATCGTTCTTCGGAAAGCTTTCTCAGTGTTGCAACACATGCACCGATCTCTCGACTATAAACATTCCATCTGCTTTTCGGAAAACGAACACACCTTACAAGCGTGCGGTTTTATTATATTCCGTAGGGCTTACCTTCATATACTTTTTGAAAATCCTGCTGAAGTAGTAGGTATTGACAAATCCCGACATTTTGGCAATCTCATGGACAGAATAGCACCTTGTATTGAGAAGGTCGCATGCGTGCTGTATCTTCTTCCCCATGACGTATCTGTTCGGAGAGACTCCGAAGTGCTTGACGAAGATCTTTGCCATATAGGTATAGCTGATTCCGCAAAGCTCTGCCAAGGACTCATAGTCGATTTGTAAATCCGTAAAATGATCGTCAATGTAATCGACCGCAGGAGCGATCCTTTGATACGTGCGCGAGGAAACGTAATTCGCGTTCCCGTTGGAAAGCTCGTAAAAAATCTCGTACAGAATGGAGATGCATTTGTGATAATAATCATCGCGTTTGTAATACCAATTCTTATGAAGCTTTTGAAACAGCAATTTCAAGGAGGGATTGTTGCTGCAATCCCTCACCAAGATCTCCTGCGGCAAGGGGGAATCCGATAAAAATCCGATGTTGATGCTTTCACAGAGCTCCACGACGTCCGCGCTGTATTCGGGCACGTGATCAAAAACGGACGGAGCGGGCAAAAATCGCACGTCGTCCTCCCTCTCGCGCAATCTTTTTCCGTTAAAAGTGATGACCGCCGCACCGCGAAGCTTATACAAAAGCTGATGATGAAAAACCTCGCGCGTATTGAAGATATGATTTCCGACGTTCGCGTCACTGCTCCGTTCGACAAACAGAATCTCCTTGATTACGATTTTCTTGTTTCCTAACATTTGATCACCCCTTCCTTATTCATTATTAAACCATATTTGCTCCCTCCTGTCAACATTCTCCATTATTTTTTGTTTCACAAAAGACAAAAATACCATATTGGTCATTTACATTCACTCCAATGCGGAATACAATAAAAGCACCAATCATTTTCCGCACATAAGGAGGTAGGATGATGAACGAACGAATCAAAAAAATGGCAGAAGGCGTTTTGAAGAAAACGATCTATCCGGAAACAAAGGCAGGAGAGTATGATCGCGCCGATTTTTTGTTATCTGACACCATGAGAGAAACCAAGGGCATTTGCGATTACATGCTGGCACAGGACGTTGCCGTTCCCGAGGGAGCATTGCTTGTGGGAATGATCAAATTTGAAAAATGCCCTTTCCCGTCGGATTTTGCCAATAAGGATGGATTCAAGCACACTTGCGAGCTGTTAGATACGTTTTTTGTACCCGAAACGCCCTTTGAGGATTTTAAATTCTGGCAATGGCAGCATGCGTCGGGCGATTTCGGAAAAATCATTGAGATCGGCATCGAGGGACTGAAGGATCAGATCAGAGAATCCCTTGCAAAGCACAGCGGCAACGCGGAAAAAACCGAATTTTTGCAAGCCTGCCTTGTGATGTGCGACGGCATCATTGCATGGGAAGAAAAATGCGCTGCGGAATGCGCCCGTCTTGCCAAGGAGGAAGCGGATCCCGTTCGAAAGCAGCAATTGATCAAAATCTCCGAAAACCTCAGAAGAGTTCCTCGTTATCCCGCCCGCGATTTTTACGAAGCGGTTCAGAGCTTGTATTTTTGCTTCGATTTTATGGCGGACAGCCTGGGACTTCCCGACCGTTGGCTTTATAAATATTACAAGCAGGACATTGAAAACAAAACGATCACAGAGGATTTTGCCAAGGAGCTCTTGCAGGAATTCTTTATCCGCATTCAAAGCTGGACGCCCATCGACGGCAATTTTACGAGAGGCGGACAATGCAATTTCTCGGTTGGCGGATATAATGCCGACGGCGAAGACTCCTATAACGAGCTCTCGGAATTGATCTTAAGCTCCTTGCTGGAATTGCCTCTGTATATTCCCGAGGTGTGCTTCCGTTGGACGAAAAAGACACCCTTTGAGCGTCTTTATCACGTGATGGATCTGGCACGAAAGGATCCGAATCAGCGACTGGCGTTTGTCAATGACGACGTCAAAATCGAATGTCTGATGCGAAACTGCAACGTGCCGTGGGAGGATGCCGTCAATTACGTTACCACAGGCTGCAACCTGATCTCTCTGACGGGAGGCACCTGGTACGGTGCGGGAACCTCCAATCAGGTCAAGCCGCTGAATGAAACTCTTTACAAGCGGAAAGAGGATCTTTTAAAAGCCGAAACCTTCGATGACTTTTTTGAAATCTATAAGGAAGAGCTTCACAAATTCATTTTGCGTGATATCGAAGTCAGCAATTGCTTTGTAAAGCATGCCGCCAAGGATGAGTGCGTGCTGGGAAGCCTTTTCATGAACGGCTGTATCGAGGAAGGTGTTTCCATGACCAAGGGCGGCGCGATCGGCTTTTCCGAGCTTGGCGGAGGTGCGGGGCTTATGTGCACGATCGACTCCCTTGCCATCATCAAGCAATTTGTCTACGATGAAAAGATCGTGAGTATCGGGGAGCTTCTCAACGCGCTGGAAAACAACTGGCAGGGGTATGAGGACCTGCGCACGCTCATTTTGAAAAAAGGTAAATTTTTCGGGAATGACGATCCTGTGACGGACGCGCTTGCAAGAAGGATCACCACGACCACGAATGAGTTCATCAAGGACAAAACCGACGTCTTCGGAAAGCACTACATCGGTCTTGTGTCACCCGGATACAGAGAATATCATCGGTGGTTTGGCTCTGTGACAGGCGCGACACCCGACGGAAGATACCGCGGAGAACGCTTTAAAACGATCGGAGCAGGTCAAACGGAGGGAAGAGACAGAGAAGGATTGACCGCGCTTCTCTCCTCTGTCGCAACCTACGATCCAACGAGACACTTCGCGGGAGCAACGGTGACCAACGTCAATCTGGATCCGATCTTAGTCAAGGACGACGCCCAGTTTGAAAAGGTCGTTCAATCCATCGAAACCTATTTCCGAAAAGGCGGCGCGCAGATTCAAATCAATGCGGTCACCAAGGAAGAATTACTTTTGGCAAAAGAAAATCCGGATGAATATAAAAGTCTGAGAGTGCGTGTCAGCGGATTTTCCGAGTATTTTGTTCGCCTGGAGGAATCCATGCAAAATAACGTCATAGAGAGGACATCCCAGAAATGAAATCGGTCATATTCGACGTCGCAAGAGCTTCCTTTGTAGACGGTCCGGGCATACGGACAACGGTATTTTTCAAAGGCTGCAATCTGCGTTGTGCCTGGTGCCACAACCCCGAAAGTCAATCCCCAAAGGCAGAGCTGCTCTTTTATAGGAACAAATGCACAGGATGCGGCAAGTGCCGCGAAAAATGCCCGCACAATCTGGAATCCTGCGACCTTTGCGGCGAATGTGCGCTCTACTGTCCGAGGGATGCAAGGGAGCTCTGCGGAAAAGAATATACGGTCGATGAAATTCTGGAGCTGCTCTTAAAGGACAGGACGTTCTACGAAAGCTCCGGAGGAGGTGTCACCTTCTCGGGTGGAGAATGTATGCTCCAAGCCGACTTTCTGGAAGCCGTTCTCAGGGAATGCAAAAAGAACGGTATTCACACCGCCGTGGATACCGCGGGACACGTACCGTTTGAAAAATTCGAACAGGTCCTGCCCTATACCGATCTCTTCCTTTACGACGTCAAATGCTTTGACAGCGACCGACACCGTCAGTATACGGGCGTCGGAAACGAATTGATTTTGAAAAACCTTGAAGCACTGTTGCAAAAAGGCAAATCCGTATGGGTGCGAATCCCGATCATCCCCTCCGTCAATGACACCGAGGAGGAAATGAAACGCATCAAAGCCATGCTGGATTCCTTCGGGGGAGTAGAAAAAATCGAGCTTCTTCCCTATCACGCATTGGGAGAGCATAAATATGCTGCCATCGGACGAGACGCGCAGACGTTCTCCGTTCCGAACGAGGATCAGATGAAGAGGCTCAAGGCGATTTTCTGAAAAAGCGACGTCCCTATGGCCGTGTGTGGATTTGCACACGGTCATAGGGACGGTTTTTGCAAGGACTCTCACAGATAATCCTTTGGCGGCACACCGAAATACTTCTTGAATTCACGGG
>JAZSMX010000068.1:0-10115 GCA_045536125.1 Eubacteriales bacterium
ACGTGATGTGCACTTCGTGCGTGATGTTTCCTTCGGAAGTGAAGTGTGCCTTTGGCACGTGATACGGAACACATCACATCACTGTGAACGAAGTGAGCAACTTCACTATGCGAAGCATAACATCACTTTGGCGTAGCCAAAACTTCACTAAAATAAAGTTGTCAAATTAAGCTCCAAGCACAACAATATGCTTCGCAAATGTGAAATATTCGCTGACGCGAATGTGGGCAAATTTCATTTCACATTGCGACCAACGGGAGCAACATCATTTTGAGCGAAGTGAAAAACATCATATCGCCGTAAGGCGATGCATCATTTAGAATAAGACTTTTCAAATTGAGCCACACAAAAAGGCGCGGAAATTGACCTCCGAGAGGCTCGTGGGTTTGAGTCCCGTCCGGTGATAGGAAAGAGAATAAATGATTTTGATAGGCCTTCCGTAATCGCTCACTCACTCTTGGCGTCCTCGCGCTTGAACAGGGAGACGATGAGTCCTATGATGCCGATGGATGCCCAGAGGAAGATGACCGTTTCCCATCCCGTGCCGTCGGAAAAGGTGGCGAAGACGAGATTGGCAAGGGCTGCGGCGACGTATCCCGTGCAATCGATCACTCCGTTGGCGCTGGAGGCGCGTCCCGTTTTTCCGAGTCCCGGGATATAGATGCTCCAAAGAATGGCGGAGGCACAGCTGACTGCCATGAGCGCGAGGATCAAAAGAATCACGTTGGCAATGGCATGGGAAACGAATTGCATGCAAAGGAAGAAGGCGGCGGAAAGGGCGAAGCCGATCCGCAGGATGGGCATTGAGCGCTCCCCAATGGCATTGAAGATCGCCAGGGTGAGGAAGGGCATGCAGGCACGGCAGATGGAGATCACGGAGAAGACGAGGTTTGCCGTGTTATTGTCAAAGCCGAGATGGGAGGTTAGATACGTAGGAATCCAGAAGGAGACCGAAGTGATGGAGATCTCGACAAGGCAAGCAATGATCATAAAGAACGGAAAGCTTTTGATGCGAAAGACGTCAAGAATGAAGGAGGCGCTTTTGTTCTTGTTGGGACGGTAGGAAACGAATCCCTTCTTTTGCATGAAGGACAGCGCGAAAAAAGAAAAGAGGACAGCGACGATTGCTACGACACCCGATACAATGAAGGCAAGGCGGGTGGGAAGCAGCATGACGAAGAGAGAGGCGATGAGAGGTCCTGCGAAGTTAGCGCAGGAAAAGAAAACGCAGATGAGTCGCGCATGCTTCGCCTCGGTGTTCTCGGAGATGACCTTCATCAAAGGTCCTCGCACCATGGAAAGCGCAAAGCCGAGGATCGCGAAGCACAGGAACTGAAGAGGAAACAGCTTTAAAAAGGGGAAGACGATCATCGAAGCTGCGCCGAGTCCCATGCCGCAAAGCACCATGATGCGCGGGGGTACCACGTCTCCGAGAAAGCCGTTGATGAGCTGTCCCATGGCATAAAAGATCATATAAGCAGAGGAGAGAAGGCCGATGCCCGTTTCGTTGAATTCACCGCCTTGCAAAAGAGCCGGGGTTGTGACGCTGAGCATGTTTCTCAGATAATAGTTCACAACGTACGTGCTGACGCAAATGATTCCGATCCACAGGGCGATCTTTGCCGCAGAGGTTGATTTTTTGGGTTCCATTGACGCGCCTCCCGAAAGAGTGTTTTTCGCCCCACATTATACACCTCATTTCAAGAAAAGTCAATAGATGTTTGCACTTTTGGCTTAAAAAGCAAGGACTTTCCGAGATGTGAATCTTCACGCGTTATGAAAAATGGGGCGAAGCTCCCTTCCGACCGCATTTGCGGTTGACAAAACAAAATAGGTGTGTTATACTGAAGTATCATAATGAGAGGAAGGGTGTACTATGATCACTGCCAAAGAGCCGTCACAGCTTTTGGAGCTGCCCGACGGAAACCGTTTTTTCGGGAACGTTAAAATGCAAAACTCCACCGTTGTCTTTTCGGGGAAAAATAACATTCTGTATTGCGACGGAGACGTTGTACTCAACGGTGCTTATTTGAATTTTGCGGGGGATGGCGCGGTGATCTATCTCTGCGGCGGCCGTCCTTATAAGATGAGTGTCGAGATCTATAACGACAGCATTTTCTACATGGGGCGTGATAACTTTATCAACGGCTACCGCCAGAATGTCTTCAAGCTATCCGAGCAAAAGCACATTTTCATCGGGAATGATTGCTTGCTTTCCTTTGATCTTTCGTTCCGAACGGCTGATCCCCATTTGATCTATGATGCCCAAACGGGAAAGCGGCTCAATTACAGTAAGAGCATTTACGTGGGAGATCACGTTTGGATCGGTCAGTCAGCTCTCCTTTTGAAGGGAACGCAGATCCATTCCGGTTGCATTGTCGGAAGCATGGCGCTTCTTTCCAACAAAAAGCTTCCTCATCAGACCTCCTGGGGCGGAAACCCGGCAAAGCAGTTGAGAGAGAACGTTTTCTGGAAACGGGATTGCGTACATACCTGGAAGCAGGCGGAGACCTCAAAGAGCGCACAGCTTGAACCCGGAGAACCCTCCATTCTCAACCACGATCCCTCCCACTATATTTCCTTTGACGAGCTTGATCAAAGCTTGTCCTCCGCCAAAAGTGCAGAGGAACGCTGTGAGATTTTGAAGAAGGTGAGTGCAAATACCTCGCCTTGCCGCTTTGTGGAGCCTCCGTTGCCGCGTGCGGAAACGGAAAAAAAGTCCTCCTTCCTTGCAAGGCTCTTTTCCAAAACACCGTAAGATATTGAAAAAATACGGGAATATTTTGGAATACGGAAAGAATTTTTTCGTTTATAATGAATGTATGACGCACCTCGCGAGGGTTCTTTGCGAGGTGCTTTTTTGAAAGGACGGGAGAAAAATGGAACGTTTAAAGAAGACTGGAAAAATATCCTTCAAGAGTGCGAGTGAGATCGGGGAATCGCGACTTGGCATCGGCTTTGAAAAGCTGGATCGCGACGTGTTTGATCCTAACAAGGCATATGACAAGGTGGCGCGCATCGGTGTCAAGAAGGTACGTATTCAGTCGGGCTGGATGAAGTGCGAGCGAGAGAAGGGTGTGTACGATTTTGAGTGGCTTGACCGCATTGTGGAGGAGCTCTTGTCCCGCGGACTTGAGCCGTGGCTCTGCTTATGCTACGGAAATCCGCTCTATACCCCCCTTGCCAAGGAGGTTTACGGTGCGGTCGGATGCCCTCCCGTACAGAGCGAGGAGGAGATGAATGCGTGGCTTCGTTACGTCGAGGCGACCGTCAAGCATTTCTTCGGTCGGATCACGCTCTTTGAGATCTGGAACGAGCCCGATTGCGAGTATTCCTGGAAGCATCGGTTCGGTGAGGAGCGCGATCTGATGCAAAACGCTTATGAGTACGGTGTCTTTGCGCGTGACACCGCGCGTGTGATCCGTGCCGCCGCTCCCGAAGCCAAGATCTGTGCCTTTGCCTCGGTCGGTGTGGGCGATCTTGCCTTTATCAACCGCGCGCTTTCCACGGGGCTTGGAGAGGTGATCGACTATGCCTCCTACCATTGCTATTCTCCCTTTGATATGGACCGTGTCCGCACAATTCGCAATTTCAGAGACATTCTGGATCTTTACAATCCGAAGATCGAGATCATTCAGGGCGAATCCGGCGCACAGTCGGATTCCCGTGGCAGCGGCGCGATGGCGCGCTTTGCATGGAGCCGCGAAAAGCAGACCAAGCTCCTGCTCCGTATGCTGCTCCAGGATCTTTACGCGGGCGTTGCGTTTACCTCGTATTTCTCCACCATGGACATGATTGAGGCACTCAACGGACGGGTGGGGGATCGCGCCTCCTACCTTGATTACGGATATTTTGGTGTGATCAGCGCGGATTTTGACGAGGACGGAAGGGCGACGGGCGAGTACAGCGAAAAGCCCTCCTATTACGCGCTCTCCACCCTCGCATCCCTCTTTGCGGGGAAGGCAGAAGCGTTCCGCTTCCCTGTGGCGCGGGAATATCTTCCCTCGGTGCGCGTCAACGGAACCGACTGTACGGACAATTCCGTGCAGGATTACACCTTCCGTCTGGACAACGGTGACACCGCGCTCGTTTATTGGAACGCCGTGCCGATTCTGACCTCTACCTACGAAGGGACAATCACCTACAGCGTGTACGGTCAGGACGTGGAGAACGTCCGCCTTGTGGATCTTTCGACGGGCGAGGTGTATCTCTTGCCCGACAGTATGAAGAACGATCAGAGAAACGGCGGCATCAGACTTCGGAATCTGCCTCTCTCGGATGCGCCCTTGATGATTCTGTTCGGAAGCAACACAAAGGTGGAAAGCGATCAATAATCCTTGATTTTTACAAGGAGCTGTCGGAAATCCCGTTTTGGGGCTTCCGACAGCTTTTTCTTTTTTTGCACTTGCTATTCTTTCCGCGATGTGCTAAAATAGATATAGAATGAAGAATGAAAGGAAGAAAGATATGCGTTTGATTCATTGCGCGGATATTCATCTGGATTCTCCCATGGAGTCCAATCTTTCGTCTGCCAAGGCGCGCGAGCGCGCAAGAGAGCTCAGGGAATGCTTCTTGCGGATGGTGCGCTATGCCGACGAGTGCGGCGCGGCGGCTGTTTTGATCGCGGGTGACCTTTTTGATTCCAAAAACGTAAAAAGAAGCACGGTTTCCTACGTGCTGGAAACCGTAGCGGCATATCCGCACATTGGCTTTTATTACCTTGCGGGCAATCATGACCGCGGAGCGGTCTCGCTCGCCGCAGAATCACTTCCCGACAATTTCCATACCTTCGGGGATGCGTGGACCAGCTACCGTATCGGAGAGGTGACGGTGACGGGCAGTGAGCGTCCCGATGCCGACACGCTCACTCTGTCCGCAGAGGAAACCAATATCGTGCTTCTGCACGGACAGGAGCGCGCGGGGCGGGGAAGCTCCGAGGGCGACGTGATCCGTTTGGGGCACTACAAGGGAAAGCACATCGATTATATGGCACTGGGGCATATTCACGAATACCGTGTGGCAAAGCTGGACACGCGCGGCATCGCCGTTTACAGCGGCACTCCCGAGGGGCGCGGCTTTGACGAGTGCGGTGAGTGCGGCTTTGTGACGGTGGAGCTGGAGGACGGACGCCTTTCCCATCACTTCGTTCCCTTCGCGCAAAGGCGACTGCATTCCGTGGAGGCGGACGTGACGGGATTGGAATCCCATCTCTCCGTGGAGGCGGCGGTTCTGAAATCGGTGGAGGGGATCTCCGAGTGCGATCTTGTCAAGGTGGTGCTTGTGGGAAAGAGAAGAGCGGAGACGGGAATTGACACCGCGGCTCTGGCTTCGCTTCTCTCCGAACGCTTTTATTTTGCCAAGGTGCGCGACGACACGGGGCTTCTCATCCGTCCCGAGGATTACGAAAACGACATCTCCCTCAAAGGGGAGTTTATCCGCCGCGTGATGGCGTCCAAGCACAGCGAGCGGGAAAAGGAACGAATCATCGCCTGCGGTCTTCGGGCGCTTGCGGGAGAGGAGCTGGGCGTATGAGACTTCTTCGCTTGCACGTAGAGGGCTTTGGAACGCTGCGGGAGTTTTCCCTGGAGCTTGAGGAGCCCTTGACGGTTCTTTGCTTTGAAAACGGCTGGGGAAAAAGCACGCTTGCGGTCTTTATCAAGGCGATGCTCTACGGTCTTCCCGCCACCTCCAAGAGATCCCTGGACGAAAACGAACGAAAAAAATATACGCCGTGGCAGGGCGGTGCTTACGGTGGAAGCATTGAGTTTGAAAGTGAGAAGGGACGCTTCCGTGCCGAACGCTTCTTCGGTGCCAAGGAGAGCGGTGACACCTTCGCGCTTTACGATCTGGACACCCACCTGGAAAGCGACGTCTATTCGGAGAATCTGGGAGCGGAGCTGTTCGGCATCGATGCCGACGGCTATGAGCGGACCGTGTATCTCTCCCAACGCACAACGGCTTCCAAGGGGGAAAACTACAGCATCACCGCAAAGCTGACGGATCTGTTGGATGACGTGGATGACATCGGTGGCTACGATGCTGCCGCAATGGCGTTGGACAAGCGGTGCAAATACTACGTGACCACGGGCAACCGCGGTCGGATCAGTGTTCTGGAGTCCGAGATTGCGGCAAGAGAGCGGGAGAGGGAAGGACTTTTGCGTGTGCGCGCTGCTCTGGAGGAGCGGGAGCGGGAGCTCGGGGCACTTTCCAAATCGGAGGAGCAATTGCTCCTTGAGCGTGAGCGCGTCCGTGCCGATCTGCGCCTGTCCGGTGCGCAGGCAGAGCGCGCGGCTCTTTGCAATCAGCGTGAGCAGCTGCAAAAGGAATACGAGCGCATCTGTCAGCGAAGACGGGAGCTGGACCGCTCCCTGGAGGGGCTTCATCCCGACGAGGAGACCTTGGATCGCGCGCGCCGCGCGGCGATCGATCTGCGCGAGCTTTCCGCGCGCCTGCGTGAGCTTCCCGAGGAAAGCGCGCCCACGACCGAGCTATGGCTTCCCGACGGGCAAAAAAAGCCTCCGTCGGAGGCATTTCTTGAGGAGCTTTCACGGGAAAACGAGGCGCTGCGCGTCACTGCGGCGGCTTGCGCGGAGCAAATGGAAACGACCTTGCTTGACGGGCGCTACAAGAGATTTTTTGCGGGGGTTCCCCAAAAAGAGGAGCTGGAGGACGCCTTTGAGGTTTTAGATCGACGCGCGCGAGCCGCACGTCCTACGGTTCCGCTTTCGTTGCGGATGCTCTTATGGTTGGGAAGCGGAGCCAGCCTTCTCTCCCTCGTCCTTGCCATCGTGAGCGCGGGACACCCCGTGTCCCTCATCTGTTTGTCCCTTTCCCTTGTGACGGCACTGATCGGATGCATCGGCAGTCTTCTCTCGGGCAAGGGGACGGGAAATGCGGATTCCGAGATTCTGCGTGTCAGACGTCTTCTGGAAACCTATGAGATGCCGTGGGAGGTCGATCCTTATCGCTCTCTTGCCGAGCTTTCCGTATTGCGTGACGAATATCTGCGCGCGGTCGAAGCGCGAAAGGCGCAACAAAGTGAAGCCGAACGCACGGAGCGCTTGCGTGACGGACATATCGCAAAGATCCGCTCTGCCTTTTCGGAGCTTGGAATTCTCCTTCCTCAAAAGGAGGATTACCGCGACGAGATTCTGACACTCGGTCGGGATATTTCCCTTGTGCGCCGCGCCAAGGCAGACGCGCTTCTTCTCAAGGAGCGCAAAAAGAGCATCACGGAAGCCCTGGAGAAGGCGAAGGAGACGCTCTCGGAGCTTCTTGCGCAGATCGGCTGTCGCCAAGGGCAGGAGGTGCTCGGAACGATCGAAACGGTGGCAAGGCTGGAAACCGAATACCGACTTCTCGGAAAGCAGGAACGGGAGTACCGAGCGCGCTTGAACGCCTTCCTTGAAGAGCATCCCGAATTGTCCGAGGAGGAAAAAGCAACCTCGCTTTCCTTGGATCACGCATCTCTTTCCGAAAAAGAAGAGGCGCTTTCCAAGGAACTCAATCTTCTGTCCGAGAAGAAAAACGGACTTTTGACACAGATCGAACGTCTTTCCTTTGAGGCGGATCGCATTCCCGATGCCGAAGGAGAGCTTGCTTCTCTTTCCGAGGAGCTTTCCGCGTCCCGTGAAAACAGCGAAACGGTGCACGAGACCTTGAAGCTTTTGGAGGAAGCGAAGGTCGCGCTTTCCACGCGCTATCTGGACGGCATGCAAGAGAGCCTTCGCGCGTATCTTGAGTTTCTCTCCCCCGACGCGCCCGACGCGGTGATGGATGCGTCCTTTGAGGTTTCCCTGCGCGCGGGTGGAAAAACGCGCTCCACCGAATTTTTCAGCCGCGGCTGGCGTGACGTGATCGGATTTTGCACAAGGCTTGCTCTGATCGATGCGCTCTACGCGTCGGGAGAGCTTCCTTGCATTGTTCTCGACGATCCCTTTGTCAATCTGGACGATCGGAGAATGCATGCGGCGAGAGAGCTGATCGAACGTCTTTCCTCCAAGTATCAGATCATCTACATGGTTTGCCACAGGGGGAGGGAGCTTAGGTGAGAACACTCGGACTGTACGTCCATCTTCCGTTTTGCAGATCCAAATGTCTTTACTGTGATTTTTACTCTGTGCCGCGCCCCGATGCCGACGTGATGCGGTGTTATACGGAGCGCATCTGTGAAGCCTTGAAGGAAAGAAGCGAGGATTGCCGCGACTGCTTGGTGGATTCCGTCTATTTCGGAGGCGGTACCCCCTCCATGCTGCCGCCGCAATTGCTCATTCGGATGCTGGATACGGTGCATGCGTTCTATCACGTGTCCGCGGACGCGGAGATCACCTTGGAATGCAATCCCGCAACGGGGACGAAGGAGGGCTTTTCGGCACTTCGTCGCGCGGGCTTTCAGCGTGTCAGCATTGGACTGCAAAGCATTCATCAAAACGAATTGCGCGCGCTGGGGCGTCTGCATTCCTTCTCTGATTTTGAACGGACGTTCCGATGCTTGAGGGAGGTCGGCTTTGAAAATGTTTCCGTAGACGTGATGCAAGGGATTCCTCATCAAACCCCGGAGAGCTACCGCGAGACCTTGGAGCGCTTGGTTTCTCTTGCACCGACGCACGTCTCCGCCTACGCGCTTCAGATCGAAGAGGGCACTCCCTTTGAAAAAAGCGAAGCGCGCTTGCCCCTTCCCGACGAAGAGACCTCGCGCAGAATCTATTTCGAAGGAATCGAATTCCTTGCCGATTGCGGATATGAGCAATATGAAATCAGCAATTTTGCGCGCCCCGGGTATGAGTCCCGTCACAATATGAAATACTGGAACTGTGACGAATACCTCGGCTTCGGTGTTGCCGCGCATTCCTTCTTTGGAGGAGAGAGATTCGGCAACGGAAGAAGCATCGAAGATTTTCTCGCGGGAAAAGAAATTGAGTGCGAGCGCGAAAAAATTTCTCCGAAGGATGCGGAAAACGAGTACGTCATGCTCCGCTTGCGGCTGAAGGAGGGGATCGACGTCTCCGCCTTCCATGCGCGCTATCCCCATTCCTTTGAAGAGCTTTTCGCCCCCGCCTTAAAAAAGTACCTTCCCTCCGGCTTGGTTCTCGCCACCGCGACAGGGTATGCATTGAGTGGGGAGGGGATGTACGTGAGCAACGCAATTCTCTCCGACGTGGTCTCCTTCGGGCAATAAGCGGCGTATGGCTGTGTTGCTCCTCGAGCGCGTCTCGGCGTAGGTAACTACGCCGTCGACTTGCCCTCTGCGGTGCGCCTTGCCCTACTTGCTTCTTGCCCGAAGGAGCGTGCGTCCTTCTCAATTTGCGTTTTGCTCATAGCGGCGTATGGCTGCGTTGCTCCTCGAAGGTGGGAGTTTTTTGCGGGGGGACTTTTTGAAAAAAGTTCCATAGCACCCCTTCAAAAACTTACCTGATGGAGAGAAACGAAAAACAAGTGTCTCCCTCTTGACAACGGCTCTTTTATCGTGTAAAATAAGAGTACAACCCAAATACATCAGAAAAAAGGATGACGGATATGAGTGAACAAATGAATGAAAACCTGAATGAACGCGAATTCTTTACCTTGATCGATGAAGAGAGCGGTGACGAGATCGAATTTGAAAAGATCGGGGAAGCCGAGCTTGAGGGCAAGGTCTATTTCGCAATGATCCCCACGGGCGGAGAAGCCTCCGAGGACGGATTCTGCGAGTACGTGGTTCTGCGTCTGGAAAAGGACGAGAACGGCGAGGACACTCTTGTGAGTGTGGATGACGACGATGAGTTTGACAACGTGGCAGATCTCTTTGACGATATGTTCTCCGAGGAGATCGATTACGACGGAAAGTGATCCTTTTTGATCAGACATATTTCCTGCCGGGTGCGTGATCCTTGGCGATTGTGGAACCTACGATAGATGAAAGGAGCCCGAGTCCTTCGGTGGTTTGCAGACCTCCCGCATACGCGTAAAAACGATTGACTTGTCTCGACCGTATGTCGGACGTTGGGAGCAGTAAAGCCGATGCGAGGGCACCGCCCTGGAGTACAGGGTTCTAACCTCCCATCGACACGGCTTGGCGGGGTGAGGGGATGCCGATTTCGGCATCCCCTCAGCTTTTTGGTTCATGAAAGGGGCAG
>JAZSMX010000065.1:0-17608 GCA_045536125.1 Eubacteriales bacterium
GATGTTTCCTTCGGAAGTGAAGTGTGCCTTTGGCGCGTGATACGGAACACATCACATCACTGCGACCATAGGGAGCAACATCACTATGCGAAGCATAACATCACTTTGGCGTAGCCAAAACTTCACTAAAATAAAGTTGTCAAATTAAGCTCCAAGCCAACAAAAAAAGAACTGCCTCAAATGCTTTTTATCGCACTTGAGACAGCCCCTTTTTTCAATGAAGCGCACCTGCGGTGCATGAAAAATGAAGCAGGGCTTTGTCCTATGAAGCGTGCCTTTGGCACACGGAGAAGGTTCATGTGCACTTGGCTTCATGTTTGCGAAGCAAACGCATCATGCGAGTGAAAATGCGTAGCATTTCGCGCGTGCTTCATATCGCGCAGCGATGTTTCATTAAAATGATGAGTTGTAAATTTGTCCTGTAACCTCATAATTGACAAACACACTTCAAACACAAAATGGAGTGTGTTTGTTCATTTTTAAGGGGCTTCGTCAGTGATTCATCCCCTGACTTCTTTCCTGCCGAAGCATTCTTGCCACCATTTGGGAGATGCATGAACAGAAGATCGGTGTAATCCGATCGAAGATTCGCTTTTTTCGACGAATGAAGAATCACAGGCTTTTTAAGATTTTTGAAGATAAGATTGATTTTGGAAGGAAAACGTGCTATAATGGAGGGCAAAAGAAAAATCATTGTCTAAAATGAATACGGAGGACAAAATGACAATCAGACAAGTAGCGAAAATCGAAGAGGGGCAGGATGGCGCGATATGGAACAATGAATTGTTCCGTTTTAACGGTTTGGGGGAGTGCCTTGTATACGATCTGCTTGATATCGAGGCAGATCCGGTCAAGGAGGTCCGTCCGTTTGCTCGCTTTCGCCTTGATAAAGCGGATCTTATCGCTCCCCACAGCAATGCCGTTTCCTTTGGAAATGCATTCTTTGATCCAAATGATGAATATCCGCTGTTGTATTCGAACGTTTACAATAACTATGCAAACGATGAACATAAGCTGATCGGAGTTTGTTGCGTCTATCGGGTGCAGCGCACGGACAGAAGCTTTCAAACGACGCTCGTTCAGTTGATTGAAATCGGCTTTGTCGATGATCCGTTGCTTTGGAAAGCCTATCCGGACCGCGATGGCGTGCGTCCCTACGGAAACTTCGTGATTGACCGCCAAGGTGGGTATTATTATGCTTTTGTGATGAGGAATGAAACGCTTGGCACACGATATTTTAAATTCAAAATTCCGTCGCTGTGTGACGGTGAGATCGATCCGATTTACGGTGTTAAGAGAGTTGTTTTAACATCCGAAGACGTTCTCGAAGCATTCGATTGTCCCTACCACAGATTTGTTCAGGGCGCGATTGTCCATAATCACTGTATTTATTCTACCGAAGGATTTGAGGACGAAATCAACCGCCCTGCGATTCGTGTGATCGATCTTTTGAAGAAAAACCAAAAGCAGTACGTGGATCTTTGGGAAAAGGGCTATCGGGTAGAGCCCGAAATGATTGATTTCTATCACGGAAAATGCTATTACAGTGATGCATACGGCAACCTGTATACGGTTGATTTTGACGAGCTTCTGTAAATAAGGAGTGCGGAAATGTTTTTGGAATTGAATTTTCGTTCAAAGCAGTTAAATAAAGACACGCAAGTAAATATCCTGATTCCCGACAAAACGGAAGCGCCTTACAAAACGCTGTGGCTCTTACACGGGAGGTCGGGAGACCATACCTCATGGATGCGAAACACTTCGATTGAACGTTATGCCAATGAGCATGGGCTTGCAGTGGTCATGCCCAACGGGGACAGAAGCTGGTATACGAATAATACGTACGGTGGGAACTATTTTAATTACGTTGCCGAGGAGCTGCCGATGCTTTGTCGGGGGCTTTTTAAGGGGATGAGCGACAAACGGGAGGATCAAATTGTCGCAGGACTTTCCATGGGCGGATACGGAGCGGTCAAATTGGCTCTGGCGTGTCCCGAAAAATACGGTGCGTGCATTTCCCTGTCGGGAGCACTTGACGTTACAAGAAGGGGAAGAGAGTGCAATCTTGAGGAATGGAAATCCATTTTTAAAACGGAGATGACGAGTAGCTTGGAGCTGGAGGGGAGCGAGCATGATCTGTTTGCGCTTGCCGCAAAGCACAAATCGCAGAATCAAGAGTTCCCAAGGCTCTATATGTGGTGCGGAACCGAGGATTCATGGATCGGCGTCAACAAAAGCTTTGACGCGCATCTTTGGGAGCTGTCGCGCCCTCATTTGTTTGAGTTTTCCGAGGGGAATCACTCTTGGAAATGGTGGGATTTACACATTCAGGATGCACTGAATTACGTTTTGAAGGATTCTTGACGGGAAGTTTGAATACAGCTTTGAAGAATCACGGTTTCAATATGGGTGAATTTTTCACAATCATAGGTGAATATTTCACCGGAAAAAATCATGGATTTGCAGTATAATGTAACAAAACAGTTGATCTTGGAGGAATGATATGAAGCTTAGTATATGGTCCAGCTATTACGTGGATTTGAAGATTGAGGATGCGATTGAGGAATTGATCAGGAACGGCATTGACTGTGCGGAGCTGTCCGATGAGCACGGAGCGGAGCTTTTGAGCAGAAGCGATGACATTGCAAAAACCGCAAACAGCTTTTCCGCTTTTTTGAAGGAAAAGAACTTTGAAATATCGCAGGGGCATCTGTTTCTGACCATCAAAATATGCTCGGATGAAACGGCTCTTGATATGCTTTATCGGTGGATCGATTTTTACGAGATGATCGGGATTCGGAATATGGTGCTGCACTGTGACAATCTGCTTCAGACCACCCTTGGGAAAGAGGAGCGGACGGAAAGAAATATTGAAAAATTAAAGCTGCTTGCGGAGTATATCAAGGATAAGGACATTACCGTTTGCCTTGAAAATCTTCGTCCTTATTTTTCGGAGGATGAGGTACTGATTGACAGAAACGCTGACGATCTTTTGTATATCATCGACCGTGTGGGAAGCGATCGCTTCGGAATCTGTCTGGATACGGGACATTTGAATCTGACCGATAAAAATCAGCGCGAATTTATTTTGAAGGCGGGCAGTCGCTTAAAGGCGATTCACATCGCCGACAACGAAGGGCAGTTTGATCAGCATCTGATGCCCTTTGTCAGCGGAACCGTTGATTTTTGCGAGGTTGTAAAGGCTTTGCGTGAAGTGAATTACACCGGGGTGTTCAATCTGGAAATTCCCGGTGAGAGAAAAATCCCCCTGGAATTGCGCGCCGCCAAGATTGCCTACATCAAGGCGTGCTACGATTATCTGATGCGTTTGTGATATCGGAAGTGTGAATCGAAACGAAGGGGATTCTTTGTAAAGAGAGGAAATTTCGGTTGGGAAAATTTGATGGTATTTTGATTTGTACCGACCTTGACAGTACACTTTACGGAAACGATAAAACAGTTTCCGAGGAAAACCGAGAGGCGATAGAGTATTTTAAGCGTGAGGGGGGATATTTCACCTTTATCACGGGGCGCATGCCGAACTATTCGATGGATGCGTATCATGCGATCCGCCCCAACGTTCCGTTTGGCTGTATCAACGGTGGCGGTGTGTACGACGGGGAAGCAAAGCAATACGTGTGGACCTGTGGCGGGCTTGAGGATGTGATGGAGGCGGTGGAATGCGTGGGCGTGACGTATCCCGACGTTGGTATTCAGGTTTGTACCTTTGATTGCACGTATTTTGTGAAGGACAATGCTACGATGGTGGAATTCAGAAGGCTGACCAAGCTCCCAAGGTTGGTTTGTGATTATAGGGATGTCAACGTGCCGATTGCAAAGATTATATTCGGAACGGACCGTGAAGAGGAGCTTTTGGCGGTTGAAAACATGCTTGCGTCGCATCCCAATGCCCATGCGTTTGATTTGGTCCGCTCGGAAAAGAAGCTGTTTGAAATTTTGCCAAAGGGTGTTCAAAAGGGCTTGGCACTTGAAAAGCTTGTTGAACATCTGGGAATAGATGGCAAAAAAACGGTCGGGATCGGAGATTACAACAACGATGTGGGGCTGTTCCGTGCCGCTGCGATCGGAATTGCGGTTGCCAATGCAAGTCCCTTGGCGCGTAAGGCTGCCGATTTTATCACTGTGAGCAATGAGGAGCATGCCATTGCCAGGGTGATCTCGGATATTGAAAAAGGAATCTACACATTTTAAAAGCAGTATGGGGGTGAATCAAATGCATTTTCGTATTTGGCTCACCCCGTCCAATATTTTTTATAAATGTATTTTTTCTGTTGCAAAAGCAGCGGCAATTTGGTATAATGAAAACAGATTAGATCGCGCGGCGTTTTCAAATTCCCCCCGTCGGAGCGCATACCGAACGCAAAAAGAAGGGGGATGCTTCATGAGAAAAATATTTTGGGACACGGAGCTCGGATAAGGGAATTCCCGTGTCAGCAGATGAGATTCCTGAACGTCTTTGCATCTGCGGGCGAGCGGTCTGTGATGAGAAGATCATAGTCATCGGTCTCAGAGGACTGATAGACGGAGCTTCTTGTGAATTTGGAGTGATCGGCAAGAAGAATTTTGAATTTACTTCTTTTGAGCGCGTTTTGCTTGATCTCCTTCTGATCCGCCGAGCTTTCCAATACGTCGCTTCCGACGATGGCGTAGCAGGAGCTGATCAGCAGATCAAAATGGAATTCACTCACCAGCTTCGCGGTCCAAGCTCCCGTGGCGGACACGGTGTTGTAATGCACCGCGCCACCGAGGATGATCAGATTGACGTTCGGCTTTTTGGAAAGCTGAAGTGCCGTTTGCAGATTGTAGGTGATCACGGTCTTGTGCTCCAGATTCATGCGCTCTGCCAAGGCAAGCGCGGTGCTGGAGCCGTCTACAAACACGCTGTTGAAGTGGGGAAGATGCTCCAGGGCAAGGCTTGCGATCAGCTCCTTTTCCTTGGCGTTTTTTACGATGCGGACAAAGTGTGAGATTTCCTCGGCGTTTCCCGCGATCACGGCGCCGCCGTGTGTCCGTTCGATCAAGCCAAGACGCTGCATTTCGGACAAATCTCTTCGTACGGTAGCCTCGCTGATAAACAGCAGCCCGGTCAGCTCCTTGACCGTGACGTTGCGATTGCGCTTGATGATGCTTAAAATTTGATTGTGACGCTCGTTGATTGCCATTTCGAACACCTCACATGATTGTTTTTAATCATATTATAAACAAAACTTGATCATTTGTCAATATTTCGATCACATATTGACAAAACCAATCGGTTGTACTATAATAAATGGTGCTGTTTTTTAAAACTACTGATACCAAGGAGAACACAACGTTGAAAAACATTTTGAATTCACCCTTCATTGTGGAAATGTGCGAAACCACCGCAAATATGTACAGACAGGGCTGGGACGAAAGAAACGGAGGCAACATCAGCTGTCTTTTGGACGAGGATGAGGTCGCGGAGTATCTGGACGTCAATCGCGTGATCAAAACCATTCCCATAGGCTTTGACGCGACAGCACTTGCAGGCAAGATCTTCCTTGTCACGGGCACGGGAAAATACTTTAAGAACGTTTCGGAGGATCCCGAAAACAATCTTGGAATTGTCAGAATTGCGAAGGACGGCACTGCCGCAGAGCTCCTTTGGGGCTACAGAGACGGCGGCAAGTTTACCTCCGAGTTTTCCGCGCATCTGATGAGCCACATCGCGCGTCTTGAGGTCGATCCCGAGCACAAGGTGGTCGCTCACTCTCATCCTACTTATACCATTGCGATGAATGCCGTATGTCCCGTGGACGAAAAGGACTTTACACACAAGCTCTGGCAGTCCAACACCGAGTGTGTCGTTGTATTTCCCGACGGTGTCGGCGTTCTTCCTTGCATGGTTCCCGGAACCGAGGAGATCGGAATGGCGACCGCAGAGAAGATGAAGGATCACCGTCTTGTCGTATGGACCAATCACGGAATCTACGGCACGGGAAAAACCTTTGACGAGGCATTCGGCCTGATCGAGACGGTCGAGAAGACCGCGAAGATTTACATGCTCACACTCGGAAGAGTAGTCAACGTGATCCCCGACGAGATCATCAGCGGTCTTGCAAAGCTTTGGGGACTGAAAATGATGGAAGGCGTCCTTGACGATTGAGGTGATGATGAACTACTACAACACTTGTAAAGAAACGTATGCGAAGTACGGAATTGATACCGAGGCGGCGATTGCGCGCCTTGGCAACGTCGCGATCAGCGTTCACTGCTGGCAGGGAGATGACGTCATCGGATTTGACGGAAGCGATTCTCTGTCGGGCGGTATCCAGACCACGGGAAATTATCCCGGTCGCGCAAGAACTCCCGAGGAGCTGTTTGCGGACATCGAAGCTGCGTTTGCCCTGATGCCCGGTAAAAAGCGTCTCAACATTCATGCCTGCTACGCAATCCTTGGGGATGACAAGGGTAAGGTGGACAGAGATGCCTATACCTACCGCTATTTTGAGCCTTGGGTGGAGCTTGCCAAGAGGATCGGTGCTGAGGGCGTGGATTTCAATCCCACCTTCTTCGCGCATCCGAAGATGAAGGACGGACTGTCTCTCTCTTCTCCCGATGAAGAAACGAGAGCCTTCTGGGTAAGACACGGAAGAGCCTCCCTTGAGATCGCTGCCGAGATCGGACGTGCGATGAACAGCCCCTCTCTTGTGAACATCTGGATTCCCGACGGCTATAAGGATATCCCCGCGGACAGACTTTCCCCCAGATTGCGCTTGAAGGCATCTCTTGACGAAATGCTTGAGGGCTATGACCGCGAGTGGGTGATCCCCGCGGTGGAGAGCAAGGTGTTCGGCATCGGGCTGGAAAGCTACACCGTCGGAAACAACGAGTTCTATCAGAACTATGCGGCAACGAAGGGAATCTGCTGCCTTCTGGATACGGGACACTACCATCCTACGGAGGTCGTTTCCGACAAGATTTCCTCGCTTCTTGCCTTCCATGACAAGGTGGCACTTCACGTTTCCCGTCCCGTCCGTTGGGACAGTGACCACGTCGTGATCCTTGACGACGAGCTCAAGGAGATCGCAAAGGAGATCGTCTTCGGCAAAAACGAGGACAGAGTGATCATCGGACTTGACTATTTCGATGCCAGCATCAACCGCCTTTCCGCTTGGGTAACGGGTGTCAGATCCATGCAGAAGGCACTCCTTTACGCACTCTTGCTTCCCGCAGAGGAACTGAGAGAGCTCCAGGATGAAAGCAACTTCACAAAGATCATGTATCTGAACGAGAAGTTCAAGACGCTTCCGATGGGCGGCGTTTGGGAGGAGTACCTGGAAAGACAGGGACTTTCCGACGATTGGTTCTCCGACGTGGAGGCGTTTGAAACAAACGTGATTACAAAGAGAGTCTGATCAAAAGTGATGAAAGCAGCCGCGTTTTCGGTGTGAGCACTTGAGTGCTTCACATCGGGAACGCGGCTTTTCTGCGCGTTTTTTTGAAAAAACAGCTCCGTTTTTGGGAATCCGTTGACAAAATCCGCGCTTCATGGTACAATGGGGAGGATGAAATAAAAAGGCGGTACACCGTATGAAAAAAGGAAATGTATGGGCATTGCTGCCCATAGGAATCTTTGTCATTTTATATCTCTCGCTGGGAATCGTGTTTGAGTACGTGCTCAAAATCCCGATGGGCTTTTACAGCGTGCCGATCGTGGTGATCTTTCTGGCATCCCTTCTGATCGCCGCTTTACAGAATCGGAGGATGAAGTTTGATGAGAAGCTTTCCGTCATGGGAAGGGGTGTAGGGGATAGGAACATCATCACCATGCTCATCATCTTTCTTTTGGCGGGAATTTTTGTCGGAGTGGTCGGCCGTGACAGCGCGCAGAGCGTTGCCTATTTTCTGCTTTCCTTTACACCGCCCCGTCTTTCGGCCTGCATGCTTTTTCTCATCAGCTGCTTCGTTTCCACCGCCATGGGAACCAGCGTGGGAACGATCACACTCCTGACACCGATCGCCGTTTCCATGGCATCGGTTTCGGGCTTTTCGATGGCACTTTGCGTGGGAACAGTGGTCGGAGGAGCAATGTTCGGCGACAATCTTTCCTTCATTTCAGATACCACCATTGCCGCGTGCAACGGACAGGGATGTGCTATGAAGGACAAATTCCGTACCAACTTTTTCATTGTGCTGCCCGCTGCCATTGTCACCCTTGTTCTGATCACCGTTCTTTCCTTCAGTGCGGATATTACCCCGATGGAGATCGGGGAGTACCGTCTGATCCGCATTCTTCCGTACCTGTTGGTGCTGCTTTGCGGCGTGATCGGCATCAACGTCTTCATCACGCTCCTTGTCGGCATCCTTTCGGGAAGCATCATTGTCCTGGCGACGGGAGGCGCGAGCTTTCCCTCGCTTCTGGCTTCCATGGGAAGCGGTGCTGCGGGCATGTTTGAAACCTCGATGGTGGCGATCCTTGTCGCGGCTCTGTGCGCGATCGTCCGTGAGAACGGTGGCTTTGACTCGCTGCTTTACGGGATCCGCCGTATCTTCCGAGGCAAGCGCGCGTGTCAGCTGGGCATCGGGCTTTTGGTCGGTGTGATGGATATTTCCACCGCCAACAACACGGTTGCCATTGTGATGGCAAACCCCATTGCTTCCGAAATGGCAAAGGAGCATGGGATTTCCGCACGCAAAACCGCATCGATTCTGGATACCTTCTCCTGCATCTTCCAGGGCTTTCTTCCTTACGGCGCGCAAATGCTGGTCGCGCTTTCTGCCGCAAAGGAGCTTGGTGTGACCTTGAGTGCCTTTGAGGTCATCGGAAATCTCTTCTATCCCATGGTGCTTCTGTTGTCCTCTCTGGTTTTTATCTTCCTCATTCCCGAAAGAACAAAGGTACGGGAATCCCAAACGCCCAATGAATAAAAGAGAAGTCAGAGAGATTCTGAGGGAGACCGCCTACGTGCGCGAGGGCGGAACGGAGGCGGAGCGGAGATGCGCGACGTACCTTTTTGACCGTTGCCGCGCCCTCGGTGCTACGGTGACGGTGGAAGACTTTTCCGTCCCTGCGTACAGCGACGTCATCGCCTCCCTTACGGTGGACGGTGTCTCCGTTCCCGTCAAGCCGATGCACGGGCTTTGCGGTGAAGCGAGCGCGCCGCTTTACTACTTGGAATCCACAAACCAAACGGCGCTCAAACGGTGTCGCGGAAAAATCGTTCTGACCGAGCGCGCGGTAGGGAAGCGACTGTATGAGGATCTGGTCGGGCACGGCGCGTGCGGCATCCTGTCCTCCTACGGAAACGTCGCCTCCTCTGCGTTTTCCCCGGATGTTCGTGAGCGACGCTTTTCGGTCGATCCCGATACCGCGATCCCCTGCGGCATCATTTATATCGGAGATGCCTTGAGGCTGGTCAAAAAGGGAGGTGTAGGACACCTCTTTCTGAAGGAAACTCGCAAGGAAGCGCTTTCCCACAACGTGATTGCGGATCTTGAGGGAGAGAGCGAGGAAATGATCGTTTTGTCGGCACATTACGATTCCACTCCCAATTCGGTGGGAGCATACGACAATCTTTCGGGCTGCATTGCCCTTTTGTATCTTGCCGAATATTTTCAAACGCATCCGCACCGCCGTCGCATCCGTTTGCTTTTTTGCGGAAGCGAGGAGAGGGGACTGCTCGGATCTCTTGCTTACTGTCGCATGCACAGGGGGGAGAAGACCGTTCTCAACGTCAATCTGGACATGCTGGGAAGTGCCATGGGCGGCTTTGTATGCTTTTCCTCGGCAAACGAGGAAATGGCACGCTACCTGGAGACGTTTGCCAAGCGTCACCGCTTTCCCACCGAGGTGCGCCATGCCATCCGCTCCAGCGATTCCAATTCCTTCGTTCATTTCGGAATCCCCGCACTTTCTCTCGCGCGGTATGCACCGGCTGAAATCGGAAAAATTCACACCGCCTTGGATACCGAAGAGATGTTGAGCGAGGAACGGCTTCTCTCGGATGCCCATTTTGCGGCAATCCTGACGGAAGCGCTTTCCAACGATCCGACTCTTGTGTCCATCGCTTCCGTCTCGGAGGAGATCGGAGCGGAGGTTGAACGTTATTTTTACGCAAACATATATGCAAAAAAGGAGAAATGATATGTATAATCCAACATCCCTTGATACGCTTGCAGCAGCTCTTGCCTATGCCATGGGAATGGAAGCGCCCAAGGCGGCGGCAGAGGCGAACGAAACACTGTGCCGTTACGTGGACGGGAAGCTGGGGACGGCGCGCGTGGATCGGCTCTTTATGTATAATCCCGACGCCATCGCGCAGTGGATCAGTGAAAAATATCCGCAGCTTTTGACAGAGGTCACCGCGCGCACCGAGCTTTCCTTGCCGCTTCGTACGGTGATGCCCTCGGTCACACCCGTTTGCTTCGGTACGATGTATACGGGAGCGCAGCCCGAGGTGCACGGCATCCGCAAATATGAAAAGCCCGTCATCAAAACGGATTCCCTCTTCGATGCCTTGATCCGCGCGGGCAAGCGATGCGCCATCGTTGCGGACCGTGAGTGCAGCATGGGAAGGATCTTTCTGGAAAGGGAGATGGATTATTTCATCTGTGACACACTCGGGGAGATCAATGCCAAGGCATGTGAGCTGATCATGCGCGACGAGTACGATATGATTGCCGTCTATAACGGAAATTACGATTCCACGATGCATCGCCATGCCCCCGAGAGCATTGAGGCACTGAGCGAGGCGCGTGCCAACGCCGAGGCGTTTGCCATCTTCAGCGTTCTGATCGAACGCTTCTGGGCAAAGCACAACACCTTGGTGGGATTTGCGATGGATCACGGCTGCCACGAGATCGACGGGGGCTTGGGCTCTCACGGGCTTGACATGGAGGAGGATCTCAACATTCTGCACAGGTATCGGGTGTATCCCGCAAAATAAAGTTGTTTTGAGGCTGTCACGCTTCGACGTTTTTGTCGGAGGTGGCAGTCTCTTTTTTCTTTGAGATATATTTTTTTTCGCTCCCTAATGTGACAAATTTTTCGTTCCCTTCGTGCTACAATGAAAAAAAGACAAGCCTTTGGAGGTGAGGATATGATAAAAAAGGGCGGACAGATCACGTATGAAGAGAAGCGTGAGGGACTTGTGATCCACGTATGCGGTGAGATCGACCATCACAGCGCGGTGAAGGTGCGGACGGAGATGGACGAAAAGATCCTTTCCGCAAGACCTTCACGGGTGCTCTTGGAGCTTTCCTCGGTGGATTTTATGGACAGCTCGGGACTTGGATTGATCATGGGGCGGTTCGCGCTTGTGAAAAAATACGGCGGGGAGCTTTGCGTACTGGATCCCAGCCCTGCGGTCTTGAAGATTATGCACCTGGCGAGGATGGAGCGCATGGTGACGGTGCTGAAAACGAAAGTAAAATAAAAGGGGACGAAAAGATGAAGAAAAACAGAGTGGAATTCAGCGCGGCGGTGGAAAACGAAATGAAGCTGAAGCTTCCCGCACTGTCGGTCAACGAGGGAATGGCACGGGCGGCGGTGGCTGCGTTTTGCGCCCAGCTCAATCCGACGGCGTTGGAGATCGCGGACATCAAATGTGCCGTTTCGGAGGCGGTGACCAACTGCATCGTGCATGCTTACCGCGAGAGTGCGGGGGAGATTGAGATCACCGTCAAGCTCTGCGAGGGACGGCTGGTTCGCATTGATATCCGCGATCGCGGATGCGGAATCGAGAACGTCAAGGAGGCAAGAGAGCCCTTGTTCACGACCGATGCGGAGGGGGAGCGGAGCGGTATGGGCTTTACGGTCATGGAAAGCTTCTGCGATGAATTACGGGTACATAGCCGTGTCGGACGCGGAACGACCGTCACGCTTCTGAAAAGGTTTAACAAACGGGATGGGGGCACATGAACACCTCAAAGCTCTGTCTTCCTTACATAAGTGAAGCTTTTCACGTTTTTTGATTGAGGTGAGTGCATGGAGCAAATATCCGTCTATGAACGCAATACCGAGCTTCTTCTCCGTGTCAAGGCAGGAGACGTCGCGGCAGAAGCGATACTGGTCGAGGAAAATATGGGGCTTGTCCGAACGGCGGCATACCGCTTTCGAGACAGAGGAACAGAATATGAGGATCTTGTGCAGATCGGCACGATCGGAATGGTCAAGGCGATCCGTTCCTTTTCCTTGGAGCGAGGAACGGCATTTTCCACGTATGCCGTTCCTCTGATTGTGGGAGAGATCCGCAGATATCTGCGGGACGACGGTCCGATCAAGGTCAGCCGCATTTACAAAAGACAGGGCGTGAGCCTGATGCACGAGCGAAGTCGCATTGCCGCGGAGGAAGGGAGAGAAGCGGGGATCGCGGAGCTTGCGCAGCGGTGCGGTATGAGCCGCGAGGAGGCGGCAATCTCTCTGGATGCCGTCTCTCCCATCACCTCGCTTTCCGAATTTGTCTACGGCGAGGATTCTCTCACCTATGAGGGGGTGCTTGCGGACGAGGAAAGCGAGGATGAAAGCGAGCGCATTTGCGACCGTATCGCGCTTGCCCAAAGCATCACAAGACTTCCTTCCCTTTGGCGTCAGATCGTTCTTTTGCGTTATTTTCGGGGGAAAACGCAGGAGGAGACGGGACGCTTATTGGGACTCTCCCAGGTCAAGGTCTCGCGCGAGGAGAAAAAAATTTTGCAGCATTTGAAAAAAGAGCTTTCATAGCTATTGACAAGCCTTGCTTTTTCTGCTATACTATTCATAAAGTGTGTTAAAAAAATGGCAATCTTTTTTTAGCATGCGAAGTAAAGCCCCCGTGGGGGCATCAAACGGAGGAAACTGTTATGGCAAGAATTGTTTTGAACGAGACGTCTTATCACGGCGCAGGCTCTGTCAAGGAGCTGGCGGGCGAGGTCAAGGCAAGAGGCTTTCATAAAGCGCTTGTATGCTCCGATCCCGATCTGATCAAGTTCGGTGTTACGAAGAAGGTTCTGGACGTGCTGGATGGCGCAGGCTTTGCATACGAGGTATATTCCGAGATCAAGGCGAACCCCACCATTGAGAACGTGCAGAGCGGTGTCGCGGCATTTAAGGCTGCGGGTGCTGACTGCCTGATCGCGGTCGGCGGCGGCTCTTCCATGGATACCTGTAAGGCGATCGGTATCATTATTGCGAATCCCGAGTTTGAGGACGTCAGAAGCCTTGAGGGGGTTGCTCCCACAAAGAACCCCTCGATCCCGATCATTGCGATCCCCACAACCGCGGGCACCGCGGCAGAGGTGACCATCAACTACGTGATCACCGACGTGGAAAAGAAGAGAAAGTTCGTATGCGTTGACGTACACGATATCCCCGTGGTTGCGATCATCGATTCCGAGCTGATGAGTTCTATGCCCAAGGGGTTGACCGCCGCGACGGGAATGGATGCTCTGACGCATGCGATTGAAGGCTATATCACCAAGGGGGCATGGGAAATGACCGATATGTTCCACCTCAAGGCGATTGAATTGATCGCGAAGAGCCTCCGCGGTGCGGTTGACAACACCCCCGAGGGCAGAGAGGGCATGGCACTCGGTCAGTACATCGCGGGAATGGGATTCTCCAACGTAGGTCTTGGCATCGTTCACTCCATGGCACACTCTCTGGGTGCTGTTTACGATACCCCTCACGGAGTTGCCAACGCGATTCTTCTTCCCACGGTCATGGAGTACAACGCTCCCGCAACGGGTGAGAAGTACCGTGACATCGCACGCGCGATGGGTGTTGAGGGAACCGAGAAGATGACCGCAGAGGAATACCGCCGTGCGGCTGTGGATGCCGTTCGCAAGCTGTCAAAGGACGTCGGAATCCCCGCAGATCTCAAACAGATCGCTCGGGAAGAGGACATCCTGTTCCTCTCCGAGTCCGCGATGGCGGACGCTTGCCGTCCCGGCAACCCGAAGGATCCCACGTTGGAGGATATCATCGCGCTCTACCGTTCTCTTATGTAAATCAAAGGATTCATTTTGCCGCGCTCTCGCCCGTCAACGAATGCAGTGACGGGTGGGAGCGCGGCTTCTTACGTTCAGCCTTGCATCGGGCTTCCCGCCTTGAATGCATGCTCTTTATTATGAACTTTTTGTGAATTTTTCAAACGCGGCTATTACCTTTTTTGAAAAAAATATGATACAATGAGAGCAGAAACCAAAGGAGGACACTTTGAAATGTTGACCAAGGGAACGTACGTGTTTTATGAATCGGGCGGTATTTGCGAAATTGAGGATTTGCAGAAAGCACCGCTTGCGGGAATGCCGTCGGAGCGGCTGTACTACGTTTTAAAGCCACTTCACCGCGGTGGGGAGGTCATGTACGTGCCCGTGGAAAATGATCGCATTTACCTTCGTCCGATCATGGAGCGAGCCGCGGCGGAGGCGTTTCTCTCTTCCCTTGAAGAGGTTTTACCGCTTGATACGGAGGACGGAAAGAAGCTACGCCTCTCCTATGCGGAAAGCATGGCGTCTCATACTCCGTGTGGGTGGTTGCGCGTGATCAAAACGGTGGAGCGCAGACGAAACAGCACTCGCCGCGGTGTTCGGATTTCGGAGACGGAGCGCTCGTACCTCGAAAACGCGCGCCGTTATCTTGTGACGGAGCTTTCTCTTGCCTTGGAACGGGAGGAAGAGGAGATTCTGCGTTTCCTTTGCGAGCGGATCGACGCGGAGCTGTTCTGATGCGTCGGAGCGCTCGGCTGCTGATTTGTGAGGGGTTGAGTCATTCAGGTGTCTCTCTTTGAATGACTCCATCCCTTTTTGTATTTTTTGAACCTTTTTTTGTATTTTTTGAAAATGACTTGACTTTCCGACGTGCGGAGGTTATAATGACCTTGCAAGAGCACTGTTTTTTGTAAGACTACTATTTTAAAAAAGGAGAATTCTTATGCTCAAGGCAGGCTTTTCAAGAGTGGATATCACCCCTCCGCTCGGTTCTTATATTTCGGGGTATTTTCATGCGCGTTACGCCAAAGGGGTACTTGATCCCCTTGAATTGAATGCGGTTGCTCTTTCGGACGGGGAGAACACGCTTCTTGTTGTGATCGCGGATTTGATTGGTATGGATCTTGGCTTTTGCGACCTCATTCGTCAAAAGATTTCCGACCGCGTCCACATTCCCGCGGAGCATATCATGCTGACGTCGCTTCATCAGCATACCTCGGTCTGCGTTGCCGCCAAGGATTCCCACACAAGAAGGGACGTTTTCTATATGGAATCCCTTTACCGCAAGTATTGCGACGTTTCCGAAATGGCTGTGAATGATATGACCGAGGCGATTCTTGGATTTTCTTCCAAGGAAACCGAAGAACCCATTGCTTTCATTCGCAGATATCTGATGAAGGACGGAAGTGTGGCGACCAATCCGGGCGGTCGTGAGAGCGAAATTCTTCGTCCCTGCAACGATGCCGACAACACGGTTCGCCTGCTCCGCTTCAAGAGAGAGGGGAAGAAGGATATTGCCCTGATCAATTTCTGCACCCATCCCGACGTCATCGGTGGGGAATATTTGTCCGCTGACTGGCCCGGCTTTGCGCGCAGATACGTAGAAAAGGACCTTAAAAACGTGTCCTGTCTCTTGCTCAACGGCTATCAGGGTGACAGCAATCACTGTGATTTCATTGGCGGTGTGCGCGGTGGCTACGAGCATGCATCCCATATGGGACGCGTGATCGCGGATACGGTGCTTTCCGTCTGGGATCGTACCGAAGAGGTTGCAACGGGGACGCTCGGCGGTGCTGTGGAGATTGTTTACAACAGAACCCGTACCGACGGTGAGGAGGAATACGCGGAAGCGGAAAAGCTTCTTTCGGGGGACGGGGAATCTCATATGAAGAATCCCCTGATCGGAATCACCGCGCTCGGACGTGCTACCCGCATTGTCAACCTGAAAAAGAACGCGCCTCTTTATCAGAAGGTGCCCGTGACGGTATTTTCTCTTGGCGAGATTCTCTTTGTCGGCTTTGGCGGTGAGCCCTTTACGCATTATGCGACGGCTCTGCGTGAGCAGCTTCCCGAAAAAAAGGTCATCACCGCATGCTGCTGTAACGGCCATGAGGGATATCTTCCTACGGAGCAGGCATTTATTGAGGGCGGATACGAGGCTTCCTCCTCTCCGTTTACACCGACGTTGGAGAAGGATTGTGTCAACGCGGCACTTTCTGTGATTCAAAACTTTTCATAAACAAAATTTAAGGAGATGATGAATATGTTAAAGGCAGGCTTTTCAAGAGTGGACGTTACCCCTCCGCTCGGTTCCTACATTTCGGGGTATTTTTACGAACGCTTTGCCAAGGGTATTCTTGATCCCTTGGAGCTCAATGCGTTGGCATGCAGTGACGGAGAGCGGACGGTGCTTCTCATCATTGCCGATTTTATCGGCATGGATCGGGTATTCTGCGATGCCATTCGCGAAAAGATTGCGGCATGCACCCATCTTCCAGAGGAGCATATCGTTCTGACCTCCCTCCACCAGCATACCTCGGTTTGCATCGGTATGAAAAACAATTATACGAGAAACGATGTCTATTATATGGAGTCCCTGTATCGCAAATATTGCGACGTTGCAAGGATGGCTCTGGACGATATGAAGGAGGCGACCGCGGAGCTTTCCATGGAGGATACGGCAGAGCCGATCGCCTTCATCCGCAAGTATCTGATGACGGACGGCACGGTCATCGGTCACCCCCACGGTCGTCAGCATGAAATCGTAAAGAGACTTGGGGAAGGGGACAATACCGTGCGTATGATCCGTTTCCGCCGTAAGGATGCCAAGGACATTGCTTTCATCAACTTCTGCACGCACCCCGACGTCATCGGCGGAGAGTATTTTTCGGCGGATTGGCCCGGCTTTGCGCGTCGCTTTGTCGAGCATGATCTTGACGGTGTTTCCTGCCTGCTTCTCAACGGTGTGCAGGGAGACAGCAACCATTGTGACTATCTCAAACACAACGAAATGCCCAAGGGCTACGCCCACAGCGAATACATGGGGCGCATGATTGCCGACACGGTACTGCGCCTTTGGGAGCGCGGAACGCCCATGAAGAGCACAGAGGTCGGAGCGCGGCAGGGGATTGTCAGCCTTCCCACACGAACCGACGGCATGGAGGATTACGAGGCCTGCAAGAAGATGCTTGAAGAGCTCAATAACGGCACCTGCAAGACCAATCCTTCGGGCGCGGAGCGCGGACGCGCGAGCCGTATTGTCAGAATGCAGGACGCACCTCTTTTCCAGAAGCTTCCCGTTACGGTAATGAGAATCGGCGATGTGTTTACCGTTGGCTTTGGCGGTGAGCCCTTTACGGACTATGCAAGACAGGTTCGTCGGGCGCATCCCGACACAGAAATCTTTACCGCGTGCTGCTGCAACGGCGACGAGGGGTATCTGCCCTCCACGGAGGATTTCGGAAGAGTGACCTACGAGTCCTCCGCATCCCCATTCCCCTCGGATCTTGAGGATCACTGTGTCAACAAGGCACTGGAGCTGATCGCTTCCTTTTGACAGATTTGCATTTCAATGAATTATGACGGGGGCTGAGTCACTGACGAAGTCCCCGCGCGCAAAAGCCGACGGTAGGCTTTTGCGTGCCGCGGAATTTGC